>NZ_JBHVCT010000066.1:0-36537 GCF_042803195.1 Streptomyces sp. NPDC057428 | reverse complement strand
CCGAGCTCGTCCTCGTCCGCGACACCGCCTGCTGATCACCCACCAGCCGAACCGCCAGGCCAGCACGCCCGCATCTCAATTTCCCCCGAGGTCGTTAGACTGACCGCATGGAGAAGTGGACACCGAAGCACGAGGCGCCCGAGCCCCTGGAGGGTCCGGTCGTCGCCACCATCACCGGCGGCACGATCCTCTGGTTCGTCCTCTTCCTCGCGCAGGTCCCCTTCTACGGATGGTTCGACGACCGCGGGCACGCCTGGTGGATCTGGGTCTGCCTGGCCGGCGCCGGACTGGGTCTGATCGGCATCTGGTACGTCCGGGGACGCGACGCCGCGCTCAAGCGGGCCGCCGCGCAGGCCGGTACCGGCACGGACACCGCGCAGCACTGACGCCGGGCCCCGGCGCACCCCCGCCTCACCCTTACGGCATCCCCTGCCTCATCCCGCAGACCTCGGGGCCGCCCTTCTCCTCCCCCGGGCGGATCTTCCCGCGCCCGGGGGGTGAATCGCGCGTTCCGCCCGTACGGTCGGAATCATGACTCAGCGGGCACTCGACTCCTCCGGTGAAAAACCGGAATCCGTACCGGCCTCCAAGGTGCCTGTCCCAGCGGGCGGCCTGACCACGGCCCAGGTGGCCGAACGCGTCGCCCGGGGCGAGGTCAACGACGTACCCGTCCGCTCGTCCCGCTCCGTCACCGAGATCGTCCGGGCGAACGTCCTCACCCGCTTCAACCTGATCATCGGTGTGCTCTGGGTGATCATGCTCATCGTCGCACCGTTCCAGGACAGCCTGTTCGGCTACGTGATCATCGCGAACACGGGCATCGGCATCATCCAGGAGTGGCGCGCCAAGAAGACCCTGGACGGCCTCGCGGTGATCGGGGAGGCGAGACCCTCGGTGCGGCGCGACGGGGTCTCCGCCGAGGTCTCCGTCTCCGAGATCGTCCTCGGCGACCTGATCGAACTCGGCCCCGGTGACAAGGCGGTCGTCGACGGCACGGTCGCCGAGGCCGACAACCTGGAGATCGACGAGTCGCTCCTGACCGGCGAGGCAGACCCCGTGATCAAGCAGCCGGGCGACCCTGTGATGTCCGGCAGCTTCGTGGTCGCGGGAGGCGGGGCGTTCACGGCCACCAAGGTCGGACGCGAGGCCTACGCGGCGCAGCTCGCCGAGGAGGCGACCCGCTTCACCCTCGTCCGGTCCGAGCTGCGCAGCGGCATCAGCACGATCCTCAAATACGTCACGTGGATGATGGTGCCGACGGCGACCGGGCTGATCATCAGCCAGCTGGTGGTCAAGAACAACAACTTCAAGGACTCGCTCGCCCGCACCATCGGCGGAATCGTCCCGATCGTTCCCGAGGGGCTGGTCCTGCTCACCTCGGTCGCGTTCGCGATCGGTGTCATCAGGCTCGGCCGCAAGCAGTGCCTCGTGCAGGAACTGCCCGCCATCGAGGGCCTGGCCCGGGTCGACGTGGTCTGCCTGGACAAGACCGGCACCCTCACCGAGGGCGGCATGGACGTCACCGAGGTCCGCCCGCTGAACGGCTCCGACGAGGCGTACGTGCACCGCGTCCTGGCCGCGCTCGGGGCCTCCGACCCCCGCCCGAACGCCAGCCTGCAGGCCATCATCGACGCCCACCCGGACGGCGGGGACTGGGGCGTCACCCAGGCACTGGCGTTCTCCTCGGCGCGCAAGTACAGCGGGGCGGCCTTCACCGAGGGCGACGGCAGTGTGTCCGCCTGGCTGCTCGGCGCACCCGACGTGCTGCTCTCCCCCGACGACCCCGCCCTCACCGACACCGGCCGGCTCAACGAACAGGGGCTGCGGGTCCTGCTGCTCGCACGGGTGCCGGATGACGCGCTGGACGCCCCGGACGCCGCGTCCGGGGCCGTGCCCACGGCGCTCGTCGTCCTGGAACAGCGGCTGCGACCGGACGCCGGGGCGACCCTGGCCTACTTCGCGGACCAGAAGGTCGACGCGAAGGTCATCTCCGGCGACAACGCCGTTTCGGTGGGCGCGGTCGCCCAGAAGCTGGGGATGCCCGGCGCCGAGCACCCCGTGGACGCCCGCCGGCTGCCCGGCGAACGCGACGCCATGGCCGCGGAGATCGAACGCAACTCGGTCTTCGGCCGGGTCACCCCGCAGCAGAAGCGCGACATGGTCGCGGCGCTCCAGTCACGCGAGCACACGGTCGCGATGACCGGCGACGGCGTCAACGACGTACTGGCCCTGAAGGACGCCGACATCGGGGTCTCCATGGGCTCCGGCTCCGAGGCGACCCGGGCGGTGGCGCAGATCGTGCTGCTCGACAACAGCTTCGCCACGCTCCCCGCGGTGGTGGCCGAGGGCCGCCGGGTCATCGGCAACATCACGCGGGTCGCCACCCTGTTCCTGACGAAGACCGTCTACTCGGTGCTGCTGGCGATCCTGGTGGTCTGCTTCCAGGTGGAGTACCCGTTCCTGCCGCGCCACCTCACGCTGCTCTCGACGCTCACCATCGGAGTCCCGGCGTTCTTCCTGGCGCTCGCCCCCAACAAGGAGCGGGCCCGGCCGCACTTCGTGCGCCGGGTCATGCGGTACGCGATCCCGTCCGGGGTCATCGCCGCCGCGGCCACCTTCGCGACGTATCTGGTGGCCCGGCACATGTACTCCGGGCCGGGGGCTCTGGAGGCGGAGACCAGCGCGGCCACACTCACGCTGTTCCTGGTCTCGATGTGGGTCCTGGCGATCATCGCCCGCCCGTACACCTGGTGGCGGGTCGCCCTCGTCGCCGCGATGGGGCTGTGCTTCCTGATCGTGCTGTCGGTGCCGTGGCTCCAGGACTTCTTCGCCCTGAGACTCGTCGGCATGACCACGCCGTGGACGGCAGTGTTCATCGCGGTGGCAGCGGCGGCCGTCCTCGAAGTGGCCTGGAGGCGGGTCGGCCGCCGCTTCCCCACGTAGATCCGCGAGGGTGTCGCCTTCTCGCTACTTCACGTCGACGAAGTCACCCGCGGCCGTGGCGGTCGGGGTGGTGGACGTACCGGCGAAGCTGTAGCGCCAGTAGCCGTCGACCGACGCCTTGACGGTGGTCTTCAGCGTGCCGGTGCTGCTCGTCTTGATGGTCTTGACGGTGCTGTAGGTGCTGCTGGTCTTCTTGCGGAACTGCAGCTTGACGGACTGCCCGGCGTAGCCGTGGTAGGCGAAGTCCTCCCAGTTGGCGCGCCACAGCTTGCCGGTGACCGTGATGGTCTTGCCCTTCTTGACGGGCTCCGGGGCTGCGTTGACGGTCACCTTGGAGAATCGCTGGACGCGGGCCTTGGAGTAGAAGTCGGTGTACGCGACCGCGCTCTCGTCGGCGGCGAGCGCACCCGCGGAGACGTGCCAGGTGCCGGCCAGTGAGTTCTTGTACAGGTCGTCGCCGGGGTAGGCCGTGATCGTCAACGTGCAGGTGGCGGTCGTGGCGCTGACGTTCTTGCAGGACGCCATGTCCTCGTTGGGCAGCAGCAGCCCGTCCATGCCGTCGTCGACGTTCGTGCCGTGCCACAGGTCGACGTAGGCGTCGGACACGCCGGACGGGTGCGAGGCGGTGAGGGAGACGGTGAACTTCTTCGCGGCCGTCGTGCCGACGACGACGTCCTTGCCGCCGTTGACGACGACCTTCGAGATCACCGGCAGCGTCGTGGCGGCGCGCGCGGAAGCGCGGGGGGCCTTGACCACGTTGCCGAACAGCTCGGACGCGGTGGGCTTGTGCAGGTCCGGAACGGCGGTGCCGTCCGCCTGTGCCGCCGGCACGACGAGGGCGGACAGGGCCAGGGCGCCGGAAACCGCGGCGACAGTGGCGCGAATACGCATGTGTTCCCCAGTGGAGAAGGGGGCCCGTGGTCATTCGTGCGACCGACGATCCCCGTGTGGTCTGCGAGTCTGGATGACTCGACAGACCAGACCGGTGTCACATGTGAATGGTTGTACGACTGGGCAACCTTTCTGTGAAGATCACAACAATCAGTCGAACCAGCGGTCCCGGGCCAGCTCATCCGTACGGGACGGGTCCTCCAGCAGCGCGGCCACCTCGAAGCGACGCGGCCACTGACCGGCCGCCCACGCGAGCCCGGCCGCCACGCCCTCCAGCGTGGCGGCGTGCACCACACCGTCAGGGGTGCGGCGCCAGTCCAGCTCAGCGCCTCCGGCCCGCAGCTCGGAATGCTCGACGTACGCCTGCGGGGTCCCGGCACCGAGCAGGATGCGCACGGAGTCGGGGACCTGGTGCTCCTCGCCCTCCGTCGTCACACCGGCCTCCACGCTCTCGCCGAGCCGCCGCACCTGGAGCAGCTCGGCCAGCTCGGCCGCGCGCGCCGGGGCGACCGGCAGGAGCGGGAGTCCGCCGCTCAGGGGCAGCAGGTCGGGGGCGTCCGCGATCACCGCGTCCGCCGCGTCGACCACCCGCACCTCGTCGTCGACCACTGCCCGCAACTCGTCGGGCAGCGTGACCTGTTCGGGGTCCATCCCGGCGAGCGCCGTGTAGAGCGAGTGGAGCTGCACGGGACCCACCGGGCGCTCCTCGTCCGCGAGCCGGCCCAGGAGCTCCGCCGCGCCGCCCGGCTCGTCCAGGAGCGCCGCCACCGAGGTCCTCACGCCGAGTGCCCGCAGCACCTGCGCGTCGTCGAAGCCCGTCGCGTCCACGGAGTCGTAGAGGCCCGCCAGGCGCGGGTCGCCGCCCGCCGCGCGCAGGCCCGCCGGACGGCGGCCCTCCAGCACCGGGTGATCCCGCAGCCACCAGGCGGTGTAGGGGCGCACCGACTGCGTGGTGCCGTCCGGGAGCAGCACCCGTACCGGCTGGGTCAGCGCGTCCCGCAGCGGGGGCTCGGCGAGCATCGCGAGGGCCTGCGGCCAGGCGTCTTCGTCGACGAGGTCCAGGTCGCGCACGGCGACGATCTCGGTGGCGACCGGCGGCACCGGGGTGTCCGGGAGCTGGTCCAGGACGTCCTCGCACCACACGTCGACGGCGTCGAGCAGCCCGGCGTCGTCCGGCTCGGCGAAGTCGCTGTCACGGGGCTCCAGTTCGTCCGGGTCCAGGACGACGTCGGTGGCCCGTACGAGGGCGAAGGTGGCAAGCACCCCGCAGGCGGTCAGCGGCTGCTCGCCCCAGCGCCCGGCCAGCTCCTCGTCGCACAGGGCGAGTTCACCCTCGCGCATCACCTGGGCGAACGGGCTTCCCGGCAGCACGAGTTCACCGGCGGGTGCGGGTTCGCCATCCTCGTCGGGCAGGGCGAGGGCGCCGAGCCAGGGCTCGTCACCGGGTGCGAGGTCCGCGTCCCGCACGAGTGTGAGGACGGTCTCGGCGAGCTCGTCGCCGTCCAGCGCGTCCTCGTCCCACACCTCGCCCGCGTCCAGCGAACCCGCGACGGCGGCCCGCACCTGCGGCGTCCCCAGCACCGCACGGGGCGTGGCGGGCAGGGCGCCCAGCTTCTCCAGCAGCGGATGCGCGGCATCCGGGTGGGCCACCTTCAGCCCGAGCCGGGCCAGCCGGCCGAGAACCGGCCCGGTCAGCGCGTCGGGCAGCGGCAGGAGGACCTGGCGGGGGCCGATGGTGGTGCGCGGTGCGCCCGCGGAGCCGGCGAGGGGGACGGGCAGGCCGGTGAGCCGGTCGGGATCGACGCCGCCCAGGCTGTCGTACAGCCGCCGCCACCACTCCGGCTCGCGCTCCAGCCCGGCCAGCCGGTCGATGGCCTCGCTCAGCGGGACCCGGGCGACGCCGAGCGTACGCAGTTCCACCCGGCGCTCCAGCCCGGCGGGCAGCAGACAGGGCAGGACCTCGGCGAGGACCCGCACGGTCTCGGCGCCCACGCCCTCCACCACCTCGGCCTCCACCGGCCGCAGTGCGGTCGTCTCCCGCCGCGGGGCACCGCCGCCGTCCCAGTCGTCCCACTGCGCCGCCGGCTCGGAGGGGTCGCGGGGTGCGGCGGGTTCCAGGAACGCGACGCGGGGCAGCCGCTCCAGGATCGCTGCACGCAGGGCGCCGTCGAGCTGCCCCTTGCCGAGTACGCCCGGGGCCAGCGCGATCGTGGCGACGGACACGGGCTCCCAGTCGGCGAGCAGCTTCGCGTACGCGTCGGCGGCCCGCTCCACCAGGAAGTCGGTCAGCGGACCGGGCGCGGGGTGCCGCCGGGTGGTGTCGAGCGGCAGCGAGGCGATCAGCAGCGCGGGGACCCCGAGGGGTTCGTCGGTCGGGGTCGGGGCGTGCACGACGGGCGCCGTACGGGGGTGCTGGGGTGCCCCGTCGTCGTCCACCGGCACCGCCCACGTCACGGACCAGTGCGGGCGCAGCCGCTCCTCGACGGGCCGGTCGGCGAGCAGCGAGGGCTCCAGGGGCCCGTTCGCTGCGACGGTGCGCCAACGGCGGAGACCGTGCGCGGAGTCGTCGACGTGGGTGTACGGCCCGTGCTGCGACCGGCTCAACGTCCTTACGCCGTCGGAGGTTTCGATGACGACCTCGTCCAGACCGGGCAGCGTCAGGAGCAGTGCGTCGTCCACCCCGTCGAGCAGCCGGCCCACGAGGTCCTCGGCCACACCGTCGCGGAGCGGGAGGACGACGACGGTGTCGTAGCCGTCGGGGGCGCCGCCCTCGGCGGGCAGCGGGAGCCGGAGCAGCGGGACGTGCCCGTCGCGGCGGCGCAGCTCGTCGCCGAGACCCGGGCTGCCGACGGCCGCCTGCCGTGCGAGGTCACGGGCCTCGGCGAGGGACCAGCGGACACCGCCGTGGCGCCCGATGACCGCGGGCTCGTCGCTGACGGCCAGCACGGCGGCGAAGCCGACGCCGAAGCGGCCGACGGCGGACTCGTGGCCCTCGCGCTTGGCCGACGCCCGCAGCGTGCTCAGCGACTCGACGCCGGTCGCGTCGAGGGGGGCGCCGGTGTTGGCGGCGGCCAGGACGGCGGGACCGTCGGCGGACGACGCGTGCAGCGTGAGGCGCAGCCGGCCGGGGGCGCCCGCGCGGGCGGCCGCGTCGGCGGCGTTCTGTGCCAGCTCGACGACGAGCCTGTCGCGGTACCCGCCGAGGACGAGGTCCTCCTCGGCGTTGGCGTCCTCCCGGAAACGGGCGGGGCCCGCACCCCAGGCGTCGAGCACGCCGCGCCGCAGTCGCGCCGTCCCGAACGGATCGGCCCCCTCGGTCGCATTCATGCCCACGCTCGTACTCCGCTCTTCCGGTGACCCGTGACGCCAAGTGTGCGCCCGAAGGTACCGCGACCGGGAAGACGGTGATCGCCGCCCGCCACGGGAGGCGCCGGCACGGCAGCACGCCGCGGGGCCCGGCGCGTGGCGCCGGACCCCGTGGTGCGGGGGTACGTCAGGAGTGGCCGAGGTCCTCGGTCGTGCCGTCCGGCCGGGCCGGGACCGAGCCCGAGTCCTCCGGGGGCCGCAGCGAGTAGTCGTCCACCCGCATGGTGTCCATGGCGTGCGGCGCGGGCCTCACCGGCTTCGGCATGAGGGCCGCCTCGGAGTGCCCCCCGCAGCCGTACGACAGCGAGACCACCCGGCCGTCCGCCGGGGCGAACTCGTTCGCGCACACGCCGAACGCCTGCCTCAGCGAACCCGACATCGGCACGAGGAACGCACAGGTGGCGCACGTCGCGGGCGCCGCCTGCGCCATCGGTGTCTTCGCGCCGAACTCCTCGTCCCAGCGGTCCGCCGCCAGGCCCAGCCCGTACCGGGACAGCACCCGCGCACGCCGCGTGCCGAGCTCGTCGGCGACCGAGGCGATCGAGCCGCGGCTCGTCGTCACGGGCCGGGACGTCAGCTCCGCGTCCTCCACGTCGACCAGGGCGGCGAGCTCCTGGGAGACCTCGGAGAAGGCGGAGTTGGGCAGGGGCTCGTCCTCGCCCGTCCAGCCCGGTTCGAGACGGGGGTCCTCCGCCTCGGTGGGCAGCAGGTCGCCCGGCCCCATGTCGCCGGGCCTCAGCCGCTCGCTCCAGGGCAGCCACTCGGGGGCGAGGAGCGCGTCGGAACCGGGCAGCAGCACCGTTTCGTCAAGCGTGACGTTCTTGGCGCGGGAGGCCCTGGCGACCGTCACCGCCCAGCGCCAGCCCCGGTAACCGGGCTCCTTGGCCTCGAAGTAATGGGTGACGACCCGGTCTCCTTCGGAGACCACTGCCACATGCTCACCCACCACCCCGGGCGCGGCAGCTTCCTCCGCCGCCGCGCGTGCGAGGTCTACCGCCTCTGCGCACAGGCGGTCGGGGGCCGGGGTACGAGCCGTACGGCTTCGCGTCGTCGCAGCACTCACAGGTCTCGCTTCTCTCCATACGCCGTCTCACGAGCGCGCCAGCGACTCCATCGATGTCCGATTTCGGCCATGACGGTTGTGAACGGAGCGGACCTGGGGGCCGCGTCGACGTCCACACCCGTTGTGCCTGCCTCGGGCGCGCCTTCTGCAACCCATTCTGCGGGATCGCGGAGAGGCGCGCGGCCAAGAACAACCGCCGGTGGCGCGTGAGTGCACGCTACCCTCTCCGCCGCCCCGCGCCCACCTGCCCGTCCCAAAAGGGGACCGTAACCGTTCAGGACCCGCCCCGGACACGCCCCAGGACACCGGTCGGGATCCGTGAGGGACCGATGGCACATCCCGGCCATTCACAGCCCTGGAAGGACTCACCCGACGGAGCGGCCGTCGCCGCGTCCCGGCCCGATCATGGGTTCGTGAGAGTGGAGGGTGGGGCACTATGGCCACGTGGCCGCCGCCAGGTCGTCCGACGGATCCGGCCCGCTCCGCAGGGCGGGACGGGCGATGGGCCGCGCCCTGCGGGCCCCGTTCACGGGCACGGCGCGGGGCATCCGGAAGGCGACGCACGCCCACGGGGCCGGGGAGTCCGGGCTCGGCAAGCTGATCGAACTGCACGCGGTCAACGGCGCCGGTGACGTCATGATCACCGTGGCGCTGGCCTCCACGGTGTTCTTCTCCGTACCGACGGACGAGGCCCGCGGGCGCGTCGCGCTGTACCTCGCCGTCACGATGGCTCCCTTCATCCTGCTCGCCCCGGTGGTCGGCCCGCTCCTGGACCGGCTGCCGCACGGCCGCCGCGCCGCGATGGCCGGCTCGATGTTCGCGCGGGCCGCGCTCGCGATCACGATGTCCGGCGCGGTGGCCACGGGCGGCCTGGAGCTCTATCCGGCGGCTCTCGGCGTCCTGGTCTGCTCCAAGGCGTACGGCGTGGTCCGCAGCGCCGTCGTGCCCCGCCTCCTGCCACCCCGCTTCTCCCTGGTGAAGGCCAACTCGCGGGTCACCCTGGCCGGTCTGCTGGCCACGGGTATCGCCGCCCCGATCGGGGCCGGCCTCCAGGCCATGGGGTCCCCCTGGCCGCTCTACGGGGCCTGTGCGATCTTCCTCGGCGGGACCGTCCTGGCCTTCACGCTGCCTCCCAAGGTCGACTCAGCGAAGGGCGAGCGCAAGGCCCGCCTCGTCCCGCCGCACGGCGAGGAGGCCCGCCCCGCTCCCCCGCGGGACACCAGGAGACGAGGCCGCTGGACCGGCAGCACGAGAACCGACAGGAAAGGCAGGGAGAAACCGCCGGGGCTGCGGTCCGTCGGGCCCTCCGTCCTGCACGGCCTCCAGGCGAACGCCGCGCACCGCGCGCTCTCCGGGTTCCTCATCTTCTTCCTGGCGTTCCTGCTGCGCGAGCATCCGCTCGCCGGGCAGAGCGCCGCCGTCTCCCTCGGCATCGTCGGCGTCGCGGCCGGCGCCGGCAACGCCTTCGGCACGGCCGTCGGCTCATGGCTCAGGGCACGCGGCCCCGAGGTGATCGTCGCGACCGTGCTGGGGCTCGCCCTGGCCGCAGCCGTGCTCGCCGCGGCCTTCTTCAGCACGGTGATGGTCGCCGCGCTCGCCGCGGTCGCCGGCTTCACCCAGGCGCTGTCGAAACTGTCCCTGGACGCGATGATCCAGCGGGACGTGCCGGAGGAGGTGCGCACCTCGGCCTTCGCCCGGTCGGAGACGGTGCTCCAGATGTCCTGGGTGGTCGGCGGCGCGATCGGCATCGCCCTCCCTCTCAACGGAGTACTCGGCATGTCCGTCGCCGCCGGCCTCCTCACCCTCGGCGCAGCCGCCTCCGTACGGGGTCTCCTGAGTGCCGCCCGGCGCGGCTCACCGCACCCCCGCGTGGCGTGAGCGGCGCCGACCGATAACCTTCGGCCCATGACCGTTGCGTTCTTCTCCGGTAAGGGCCGTCGAATCGGCGTCGCCCTCGGTGCCGTGTCCGCGGGACTCCTTGTCCTGTCCGCCTGCGACAAGCCGACGCCGCTCGCCACCGTGACGGTCGGCGACAACTCGGTGAACTCCGAGGCCGCCTGCTACAACGACGGCAAGGCCCTCAAGGAGTCCGAGATCCAGGGCTGCCTGAACAAGAAGGCGGAGAAGTCCGTCAAGGTCGCGATGGACGACAAGGTCCGTTTCGGGGTCGACCCCGAAGTCGCGGACAACGGCTGGACCCTGTTCATCAACGGCCAGCAGGCCGAGCAGGAGCCGTACAAGAAGACCTACCGGTCGATCCCGGGCAGCGCCTTCTTCGCCAGCCAGACCGGCGAGACCACCGCGTCCAAGACGCAGATCAGCATCGTCGAGACCAAGGGCCAGAAGCTCACCGGAGTCTGGCACTTCGAGCTCAAGAAGACCTCCTGATCCCCCTGACCTCCAGGACCACCACCGTGCGGGTGCTCGTCGTGACCGCCGTCCCGGCCGAACGGGACGCGGTCACGCGTGCTTTCGGGGGTGCCCCGGAGATCCGCGAGGTGCCGGGCGCCCAGCTGCACCGCGCCGGGCCGTTCGACGTCGTCGCGGGTGGTGCGGGCCCGGCCGCCGCGGCCGCCGCCACCGCCTTCGCCCTCGCCTCGGCGCCCGCCTCCGAGCCGTACGCACTCGTCGTCTCGGCGGGCATCGGCGGCGGCTTCGCACCCGCCGCTTCTGTCGGCTCCCTCGTCGTGGCGACCCGCATCGTCGCCGCGGACCTCGGCGCCGAGACCCCGGACGGCTTCGTGCCCGTGACCGGACTCGGCTTCGGCAGGGACACCTTCCTGCCGCCCGGCACCCTCGTACGCGAGGTGGCGGGGGCCACGGGCGCGGTGACAGGCACCGTCCTCACCGTGTCCACCGTGACCGGCAGCGCGGCCCGTGGCGCGGCCCTGCTGGCCGCGCACCCCGGAGCCGTCGCCGAGGCCATGGAGGGCTTCGGCGTGGCGGAGGCCGCCGCCGGACTCGGCGTACCGGTCCTGGAGCTCCGGGCAGTCTCGAACACCGTGGGGCCGCGTGACCGCGAGGCCTGGCGGATCGGGGACGCCCTGGCGGCGCTCACCGAGGCGTTCGGGAAGACCGCACCCGCAGTAGAAGGTTGGAACCGGCATGACCGACACGAGCGACACAGTGACTGACACGGCGACCGGCCCGGCCGACGCCTCGCAGCAGGCCCTCCGGATCGCCTTCTCGCCCTGTCCGAACGACACCTTCGTCTTCGACGCCTGGGCACACGGACGGGTCCCCGGCGCGCCCGCCCTCGACGTCACGTTCGCCGACATCCACCTCACCAACGGCATGGCCGAGCGCGGCGAGTTCGACGTGCTGAAGGTGTCCTACGCCGTCCTGCCCTGGGTGCTCGACGAATACGCGCTGCTGCCGTGCGGCGGGGCGCTCGGGCGCGGCTGCGGTCCGCTCGTCCTCACCAGGGAGCCGGGCACGGACCTGACGGGAAAGACGGTCGCCGTGCCCAGCGAGCGCTCCACGGCGTACCTGCTCTTCCGGCTGTGGGCGGCCGAGGTCGTGCCGGGCGGCGTGGGCGAGGTCGTCGTCATGCCGTTCGAGGAGATCATGCCCGCGGTGCGTGACGGCCGGGTGGACGCCGGGCTCGTGATCCACGAGGCCCGCTTCACCTATCAGAACTACGGCCTGCACAGCCTGGCCGACATGGGCGAGCACTGGGAGCTCACGACCGGCCTGCCGATCCCCCTCGGGGCGATCATCGCCAAGCGCTCACTCGGCGACGAGGCCCTGAAGCGGCTCGCCGAGTCGGTCCGCGCCTCCGTGCGCATGGCCTGGGACGATCCGCTGCGGTCCCGTCCTTACGTCCTGGAGCACGCCCAGGAGATGGACCCCGCCGTGGCCGACCAGCACATCGGGCTGTACGTCAACGAATTCACCGCCGACCTCGGCGAGCACGGTTACGCGGCGGTCCGCGGCCTGCTGACCCGCGCGGCGGCCGAGGGGCTCGTACCCGCGCTCGGCCCGGACGCCCTGGCCTTCACAGGCCGCTGACTGAGAGCCTGTCGGGTGGCCTTCACAGGCCACCCGACAGGCTCTGAGGGGCCGGGCCGCCCGGGCCCGGCCCCTACGTCAGACGTCGAGCTGGTCGGCGACGGCCCGCAGCAGTCCCGCGATCTTCGCCCCCGAGGCCTTGTCGGGGTACCGGCCCCGCTCCAGCATCGGCGTGATGTTCTCCAGGACCGTCGTCAGGTCCTGCACGATCGAGGCGAGTTCGTCGGGGCTGCGCCGCTGTGCGGCGGCCACGGACGGGGTGGGGTCGAGGATGACCACGGAGAGCGCCTGGTCACCACGCTGTCCCGCGACCACACCGAACTCGACACGCTGACCGGGCTTGAGGGCCTCGACGCCGGCCGGCAGTACCGAGGAGTGGACGAAGACGTCCGCGCCGTCGTCGCGCGAAAGAAAGCCGAAGCCTTTTTCCGGATTGAACCATTTGACCTTACCCGTGGGCACGTCTGTCCTCGTCCTCGTACTCGTCGGTGCGGGAGAGCCGCGAACCGGCTCCGAATAGCGGTACGGCGGGTCTTCGGCCCGCCACGTCCAAGGCTAGTGGCCCAGGGGCCGGACACAAGGCGTCGCCGAACGGTTCCACCGAGCTGGGAACTACCCTGGCCGGGTGAGTACTACTCCTTCCGGCGCAGGCGACCGGCTCGTACAGGTCGGCGCGATCGTCTTCTTCATCGGCGCGCTGGCCACACTGGTCACCGTGGCCCCGCTGTTCCTGGGCACCGACCCGTTCCCGTCCATCGCCTACGCGGTGTGCATGCTGATGGGGCTGGGCTTTCTGATCGCCGCCGCGGGGGTGGTGCGGTCGGTGTGGAAGAACTCCCCGAAGCGCGCCGCCACGAGGTAGCGAGCCGGAACCCGCCAGGGCACCGGCTCCGGGAGGGGTTCGCGCACCTGCGGGACATTGGCGCGAATCGGGCCGTCCCTCGTCCTCCCATGGTCCGTCCCTCCCGCGGTCCGTCAGGACGCCGCGAAGGTCCGCAGCCAGTCGGGGAACTCCGTGAGGTCCGGCAGGATCACCTCGGCCCCTGCCTCCCGCAGCTCCCTCTCGTCGCACGGCCCGGTCGGGACAGCGACCGACAGGGCGCTCGCGGCGTGCGCCCCGCGCACGTCCCCGGTGTGGTCGCCGACGTATATCGCCGCGCCGTGCTCGAGGAGTGCGGCCGCCTTGCCCTCGGCCCAGAGTCCGCCGATCAGCAGATCGGCACCTATGCCGAGGTGCGCGAGGTGCAGCTTGGCGTTCGGCTCGTACTTGGCGGTGACGACCATGGCCCGCCCGCCGAGCGCCTGGACCGCCTCGACCGCCTCCCGGGCACCGGGCATCGCCGTGGCCGGGGTGATCGCCCGGTCCGGGTAGACCGCGCGGTAGCGGTCACAGGCCTCCGCGACCGCCTCGGCCGGGAACCAGTTGGCCATCTCGTCCTCGAGGGGCGGCCCGAGCCGGCTGACGACCAGGTCGGTGTCGATGTACACACCCGTCTCGGCGGCCAGTGTCTCGTAGGCGGCCCTGATCCCGGGCCGGGAGTCGATGAGCGTCATGTCGAGGTCGAAACCGACCGTCAGGGTGTGTGAGGGCATGAGGCCATTGTGCCGAGTGGCCCGGCCACGAAAGCCCCGCCTGCCCCTGCCGCCCGCCGCCCGGGGCGGAGGCGCACGGTCCGGGTCCACGGGCTGCACATAGACTTAGCCAAGCCTAACCTTGCAACGTCGTTCCTCCCCTTCCGACCCGCTCCCCCCGATTGGTTCCGATGGCCGCCGCAGCACCCCGCCTGTCCCGACGCGCGCTCGCGATAGCCGTGGCAGTCCTCGCACTCCTGTTGTCCGTCCTGCTCAGCCTGGCCGTGGGGGCGCGGACCATCGCGCCGTCCGCCGTCATGGACGCCCTCCTGCACGGCGGGCACACCGAGGCCGCCGACGTCATCCGGCAGTTGAGGCTGCCACGCACCCTGATCGGCCTGATGGTCGGCGCCGCCCTGGCCCTCGCCGGCACGGTGCTACAGGGCATCACCCGTAACCCCATCGCCGATCCGGGCATCCTCGGTATCAGCCAGGGCGCCTCGGTCGCGGTCGTCCTGGCCATCGCGTACGCCGGAGTCCACACCCTCACCGGCTACGTGTGGTTCGCGTTCGCGGGGGCCGCCCTCGCGTCGGTCGCCGTGTACGCCATCGCCTCCCGGGGGCGCGGCGGCGCGACCCCCGTGAAGCTCGCGCTCGGCGGCGCCGCGATCAACGCGCTGCTGGTGTCCGTGACCATGGCGGTCCTGACCACGAAGGCGTCGGCGCTGGAGGAGTTCCGCTTCTGGCAGGTGGGGTCGATCTCCGGCCGGGAGGCCGAGGTCGCGGAGCGGATCTGGCCGTTCCTGCTCGTCGGCACCGTCCTGGTGGTGTCCGTGGCGCGGGGGCTCGACGCGCTGGCACTGGGCGACGACGTCGCGAAGGGCCTGGGACAGAACGTGGCGGCCGTCCGCGTCGTCGGCGGTATCGGGGCGACCGTGCTCACCGGCGTGGGTGTCGCGGCGGCCGGGCCGATCGCCTTCGTCGGCCTCGCGGTGCCGCACATCGCCCGCGCGATCGTGGGCGGCGGACACCGCTGGGTGCTGCCGATGGCGGCCCTCCTGGGCCCCGTGATGCTCCTCGTCTCCGATGTGGTCGGAAGGGTCCTGCTCCCACCGGGCGAGGTCCCGGCCGGTGTGATGACGGCGCTGATCGGCGTGCCCTTCCTCGTCACCCTCGTACGCCGGAAGGCGGCCCCCGCATGAGCGCGGACACGGCAGTGCCCGTACGCACCCCGGTACGCCCGGCCGGCTACGGCGTCCTGCGGATCGGGAAGCGGGCCCGTTTCCTGGTCCACCGGCGGGCTTCGTTCGTCGCGGCGGCCCTCGTCGTCGTGCTCGCGGCCGTCTGTGTCGCCTACCTCTGCGTCGGCGAGAGCTTCGTCGCACCGGGCGAGGTCGTGAAGGTCGTGCTCGGCCGGCCGTCACCCGACGAACTGGTCGTGGGCACGCTGCGGATGCCCAGGATGGTCGTCGGGCTGCTCGTCGGCGCGGCGTTCGGGATCGCCGGGGCGCTGATCCAGACCGTGGCCCGCAACCCGCTCGCCAGCCCCGACATCATCGGCGTCAGCCAGGGCGCGAGTGCGCTCACGGTCGGCGCCCTGACCTTCGGCCTCACCTCCTACACCGTCCTGCCGTACCTGTCCGTCGTCGGCGGGATCGCGGCCGCGGCGCTGGTGTACGTCTTCGCCTGGCGCGGCGGACTGCACGCCACCCGCTTCGTCCTCATCGGCATCGGCTTCGCGATCGCACTGCGTTCGGTGACGACCCTCTTCCTCACGAAGGGCGACTACCTGGTCGCCCAGCAGGCGCAGATCTGGATGACGGGATCGCTGAACGGCCGCGGCTGGAACGAGGCGGCGCCGATCGGCTGGACGCTGCTGGTCCTGCTGCCCGCCGTGCTGTGGGCGGCGCGGGCGCAGCGCACCGTCTCGATGGACGACGACACCGCGACGGCGCTGGGCGTGCGCCTGGGCCGCGTACGCCTGGGTCTCGTCGCCCTGGGGGTCGTCCTGGCGTCCGTGGCGACGGGGACCGCGGGTCCGGTCGACTTCGTGGCCCTGCTCGCCCCCCAGATCGCCCGTCGGATGACACGTACGGCACAGATCCCGCTGCTGTGCTCGGCGCTGCTCGGCGCTGTGATCGTCGTCTTCGCCGATCTGCTGGCGCGCAGGCTCTTCTCCCCCACCGAACTCCCGGTCGGGGTGCTGACGGCGGCGGTCGGTGCCCCGTACCTGATCTGGCTGATCATCCGCGGCCACCGCGGCCGTAATGGAGGTAACGCATGACCACGACCGGCCACACGGACGCCACGTCCACAGCCACAGCCACGTCCACAGCCACGTCCAGGCTCACGGCGCGATCCCTGACGCTGGCGTACGAGGACCGCACCGTCGTGCGCGAGCTCGACCTGGCGGTTCCCGACGGGCAGGTGACGGTCATCGTCGGCCCCAACGCCTGCGGCAAGTCGACGACCCTGCGTGCGATGGGGCGGCTGCTGAAGCCGGCCGGCGGGGCGGTGCTCCTGGACGGCACGGAACTCTCCCGCATACCGACCCGCACCATCGCCCAGTCGGTGGGGCTGCTTCCGCAGACCCCCGTCGCACCCGAGGCGATCACCGTCTCCGACCTGGTCGCCCGTGGCCGGCAGCCGCACCAGCGGTGGTGGCAGCAGTGGTCCGAGGCGGACGAGCGCGCGGTCGCGGAGGCCATGGAGCGCACGGACGTCACCGCGCTCGGCGACCGGCCGGTGGACGAGCTGTCGGGCGGTCAGCGCCAGCGCGTGTGGATCGCCATGGCACTCGCCCAGGACACGGATCTGCTGCTGCTCGACGAGCCGACGACGTATCTCGACATCGCGCACCAGGTCGAGGTCCTGGACCTGGTGCGGCGGCTCGCCACGCCCGCGTCGGACGGCACCCGGGGCCGCACGGTCGTCACGGTGCTCCACGACCTCAACCAGGCCGCCCGCTACGCCGACCACCTCGTCGCCATGAGGGCGGGCCGGATCGTCGCCGAGGGAAGGCCCGGGGACGTCGTCACGGCCGCACTCGTCCGCGAGGTCTTCGGGCTGGAAGCGGTCGTCGTCCCCGACCCGGTCACGGGCTCTCCGCTCGTCGTGCCCGGCGCGCCGTGGGCTCCCGCTCCGGCCGCCCCGCGGAAGGCGCTCTGAACATGCCTGTGGGGCGCGGTGTCAGGTCCGCGCCCCACAGGGCGTTTCGGGGTCCGTACGCCGTTCCGAGCGCCCTCCCGCAGTTCCCGGCGGGACAGGCCTCAGACGACGGACGTCATGCGCCGTACCGCCTCCCGCGTCAGATCGCGGCCCGGACCGTCGACCGCCCCTCGCCCCCGCCGCCCGTCAGCCCGGCAGCCTCCGCGCGCGCCAGACCAGGTACAGCGCCGACGCCACCGCCGCCACGCGCACCACCACTGGCCAGACGTCCGTCATCGCGTCACCCATGGCGTCCTCCGCGATGGGGGTGCCCCAGCGGCCCTCCATGCGGCCCCACAGCCAGACGAAGGCGCCGGCCACGACCACACCGGGAAGCCCCATCGCGACCCACTTCGCCTCCGCCCGGGAGATCTTGCGCGAGCTGTACGCGAGGAGCCAGCCGCCCGCGAGCGCCAGCCACGAACCCAGCACGGCACCGGCCACCAGCAACGCGGCGGCGAGCAGCAGCAGCGGGTTCGAGAGACGGGGCCTCCTGACCGCGTCCCCGTCCACGGCGACCGGCCTGGGGCGGCGCAGCCGCAGCTTCCCGCGCGGCTCCGGTACGGCCGCCCCGGGCGCGGGCTTCTTCAGGGCCGCCTTCGCCGCCTCGGCGGCCTTCGCTGCCTCCGCTTCCTCCGCTTCCTCCGGGGTGACCGCCACGGGTGGCCCGGTGGGACGGAACAGCTCAGGGCTCTCCAGGCCGCCGACGAACCCCGGCACGTCGGTTCCGGGCGCGACCGGACCCCGCGCACCCTCGCCGAAGGGCCCCGGTTCGATCCGCCACCACTCCGGCTCACCCCCGGGCGGCTCCTGGTCCAGCCCCGCCATGTGCGGCGCGGCCGCGGAGGGCCAGCCAGGAGCCGGAGGCCCCAGAGGCCCCGGCTCCTGGGGAACGGACTCCGCCGGACCCCGCGACGCGCCCTTGCGGAACGCGTCTTTCCGCAGCACTCCCCGCCGCGCTCGCGGCACCGCGACCGGCTTCTCGCCGCCCTCGGCGGCAGCCGTCCTGGGCGGCGGCAACGGCACCGCCCCGTCGGCCGACACGGCTGCGGCCGCGACGAGTTCGTCCGGGGCTCCGAGCCGCCCGAGGATGCGCCGGACCGCTGCGGGAGAGTCCGCACCGTCCGTCCCGCGCTGCCGGTCGATCTCGCCCCGCAGCGTCGACACGAGCCTCATCCGGGCGCCCGACGACAGCTGTTGCTGCTGCGCCAGGTCACCGACCCGGCTGAGAAAGTCGTAGACAAGCTGGTCGCTCTCGATCCCCACGCGATGGTTCTCCCTCTACCCGCCCTGCCCCGACGGTAGCGTTCCAGGGGCTACCGTGGGACGGATGGGGACGACCACACCACCGCGCACGCTCGCCGAAGCTCTGCGCGCACGGGGCGACGAATCGCTGGCAAGGCTTCTGCGCGCCCGCCCCGACCTGCTCAGCCCCGTGCCGAACGACATCACCCAGCTGGCAACACGGGCCGGCACCCGCGCCTCCGTCGTCCGCGCGCTGGAGCACCTCGACCGCTTCGCGCTGCAGACCGCCGAGGCGCTGGCGGTCGCGCCCGACCCTGCTCCGTACGACACGCTGCTCGCCCTGCTCACCGGCGACGGGGCGGACGACGGCGACGGCCGGGACGAAGCGGGCGCCGCGATCACCGCCGCGCTGCCCGCAGCGCTCACCACGCTGCGCGAACAGGCCCTCGTCTGGGGCGAGGACGCCCGCCTGCACCTCGTACGCACCGCGCGCGAACTCCTCGCCCCGTCCCCGCAGCACCCCTCCCCCACCGGGCTCGGGCCGACGGTCGCCGAGGCCACGGCCGGCATGTCACCGGGGCGGCTGCAGGACATCCTGACCGCGGCCGGACTCCCTGCCACCCACGACCCCGTGTCCGCCGTCGCCGCGCTGGCCGGACTCTTCACGGACCGGACGAGAATGGCGGAACTCCTCGACACCGCACCGGTCGAGGCGTTGTCCGTCCTCGACCGGCTGGTGTGGGGCCCGCCGTACGGTGAGGTCACCCCGAACCCCACACCACCGGTCCGGTGGCTGCGCGACCGCGGACTCCTGCTGCCCGTGTCCACGCGCACCGTGGTGCTGCCGCGCGAGGCCGCGCTCCACCTGCGGGCCGGCCGCGCCCACCGCGTGCCCGAGCCGATCGCACCCGAACTCGCCGCGGCGGCCGAACGCGATCCCCAGGCTGTGGACAGAGCGGCGGCCGGCCAGGGCTACCTGGCACTGTCGACGGTCGAGGAGCTGCTGAAGCTCTGGAACAACGGCGGTCCCGCCATCCTGCGGGCGGGCGGCCTGAGCGTGCGCGAACTGAAGCGCGCCGCCACCGCCCTGGACGTCCCCGAGAACACCGCCGCCTTCTGGATCGAACTCACCTACGCGGCGGGCCTGCTGGCCTCCGACGGCGAGACGGACGAGCGGTACGCCCCCACTCCCGCCGCCGACGAATGGCTCGACCTCCCCGCCCAGGACCGCTGGACCCATCTCGCCACCGCCTGGCTCGCCGCCACCCGCACCTCCGGCCTGATCGGCGGCCAGGACGCCAAGGGCAGGGCCCTGTCCGCACTCGGCCCCGACCTGGACCGTTCGGCCGCGCCCGAGGTGCGCCACCGGGTCCTGGAGCTCTTCGCCTCGCTGCCTCCGGGCACGGCACCGGATCCGCAGACCCTGCTGGCCCGGCTCCGCTGGGAGCGGCCGCTGCGGACCTCCAGACCTGGCGGGCCCACCACGGGGACGCAGGCCGCCACCGGGCAGCCCTCCGGCGGCGACGGCACCGATCTGCGGTCGCGCATCGCGCTGTGGACCACCAACGAAGCAGAACTCCTCGGGATCACCGGGCGCGGCGCCCTCTCCTCCCAGGCCCGCGCGCTGCTCGGCGAGGGCCCCGCCGCGGCGGCGGCCCGGCTCGCCCCGCTGCTGCCCGAACCCCTGGACCACGTCCTGCTGCAGGCCGACCTGACCGCCGTCGCCCCCGGCCCGCTGGAACGCCCGCTCGCCGACATGCTCTCGGTGCTCGCCGACATCGAGTCCAAGGGCGGCGCGACGGTCTACCGCTTCACCCCCGGCTCCGTACGCCGTGCGCTCGACGCCGGCCGGGCCGCGTCCGACCTGCACGCGTTCCTGGCCACGCACAGCCGCACCCCGGTGCCCCAGCCGCTGAGCTACCTCATCGACGACGTCGCCCGCCGCCACGGCCACCTCCGGATCGGTGCCGCCTCGGCCTACGTACGCTGCGACGACGAGGCCGTGCTCAACGAGATCCTGGCCGACAAGCGTTCGGCGACCCTGCGGCTGCGCCGCCTCGCCCCGACCGTGCTGGCCGCGCAGGCGGACCCGGGGTCGCTGCTGGAGGGACTGCGCGAGATGGGATACGCCCCCGCCGCGGAGTCCGCCGAGGGCGACGTCCTGATCACCCGGGCAGGCGCCCGCCGCACCCCACCGCGCACGCCTCCCGCACCCGTGCCCGAGGGGCCCCCAGTCCCGGACGCGACCCTGCTGACCGCCGCGGTACGGGCCATCAGGGCCGGTGACTCGGCCGCCAGAGTCGTGCACAGGGACGCACCGGACACGACGGCGTCCGGCTCGCTCCCCCGCACGACACCCGCCGACACGCTCGCCACGGTGCAGGCCGCCGCGATGACCGGCTCGGCCGTGTGGATCGGCTACGTGAACGCAGACGGCGCGGCCAGCCAGCGCGTGATCGCGCCGGTCAAGGTCGAGGGCGGCTTCGTCACGGGCTACGACCACACGGCCGACGAGGTCCGCACCTACCCGCTGCACCGCATCACGGGCGTCGCGGAACTCGCGGACGATCAGTCGACCTGACGTACCGGCGGCACCGCGATGACCCCCTATGCGTCAGCCTCCGGGGCCCGCCGGCCCGATCCCGCCCAGGACGGCGGCCTCCCGAAGTACGTCGGTGAGCATGGGCATGGTGAGTCGCCCCGTGAACGTATTGCGCTGGCTCGCGTGGTAGCTCCCGAGCAGGTGCAGTTCGTGCCCCTGCTCCGTGGCCGGGAGCACGACGTGCGCACCGTGGCCGAACACCGGACGCGGACGGGGAAGCGTCCGGCCGGACTCGGCGAGCGCCGGCAGCAGGGCCTGCCAGCCGAAGGCGCCGAGGACCACGATCGCGCGCAGCCCGGGGCTCAGCAGAATCAGCTCCCTGATCAGCCACGCCCGGCAGGTGTCGCGTTCCCGAGGGGTCGGCTTGTTGGCCGGAGGCGCGCAGTGGACGGGCGAGGTGAGGCGTACGCCACGCAGGACGAGTCCGTCACCGGCGTGCACGGAGGCCGGCTGCGAGGCCAGGCCCACCTCGTGCAGGGCCGCGAAGAGGAAGTCGCCCGTCGCGTCGCCGGTGAACATCCGGCCGGTCCTGTTCCCCCCGTGCGCGGCGGGCGCCAGTCCGACCACCGCCACCGACGCGTCCGCCGGCCCGAAGCCGGGCACGGGCCGCCCCCAGTAGTCCCACTCCCGGAAGGCCGCTCGCTTGACCACTGCGACCTCCTCCCGCCAAGCCACCAGCCGGGGACAGGCGCGGCACTGGATGACCAGGTCGTCCAGTGCCGCGATCCCCGCGGCACGCGGCGCGTGGTGCGCCGGGAACCCGGCGTCATCGGGTCCGGGAACCCGGCCCGGCAGCTCCGTCTCGTCCATCCGCCCACGCTACGGGCCCGACCCGGCCGGGGCCCCCGCTCCCGCACGCCCACCCGGTTACGGCGCGGATGCGGCACACTTGACGTTTGGCCGCTCGCGGCCGTCCCCGCGGCAGATCCCAGCAGCAGGGCAGAAGCGGAACAGAAAGGGCCGACGCGCGTGAACGGACCTCTCATCGTCCAGAGCGACAAGACGCTCCTCCTCGAAGTCGACCACGACCAGGCCGACGCCTGCCGTCGTGCCATCGCCCCCTTCGCCGAGCTGGAGCGTGCGCCCGAGCACATCCACACCTACCGGCTGACCCCGCTCGGCCTGTGGAACGCCCGCGCGGCGGGCCACGACGCCGAGCAGGTCGTCGACGCCCTCGTGGAGTACTCGCGCTACCCGGTGCCGCACGCGCTGCTCGTCGACATCGCCGAGACGATGGCGCGGTACGGCCGTCTCACCCTTTCCAAGCACCCCGTGCACGGTCTGGTGCTGACCTCCAACGACCGGCCCGTGCTGGAGGAGATCCTCCGCTCGAAGAAGGTCCAGCCGCTGGTCGGGGCGCGCCTCGACCCGGACACCGTGGCCGTGCACCCCTCCGAGCGCGGGCAGATCAAGCAGACGCTGCTGAAGCTGGGCTGGCCGGCCGAGGACCTCGCCGGATACGTCGACGGCGAGGCGCACCCGATCGAGCTCGACCAGGACGGCTGGGCGCTCCGCCCCTACCAGAAGCAGGCCGTCGAGGGGTTCTGGCACGGCGGCTCGGGTGTCGTCGTACTGCCCTGTGGTGCGGGCAAGACACTGGTCGGGGCCGGTGCGATGGCCGAGGCCAAGGCGACCACGCTCATCCTGGTCACCAACACCGTCTCGGCCCGGCAGTGGAAGAGCGAGCTGGTGAAGCGGACCTCGCTGACCGAGGACGAGATCGGCGAGTACAGCGGCACGCGCAAGGAGATCCGGCCGGTCACGATCGCCACCTACCAGGTGCTGACGACCCGGCGTAAGGGGATCTACCCGCACCTGGAGCTGTTCGACTCCCGCGACTGGGGGCTCGTGATCTACGACGAGGTGCACCTGCTGCCCGCGCCCGTCTTCAAGTTCACCGCCGACCTCCAGGCCCGCCGCCGCCTCGGGCTCACCGCGACGCTGGTACGGGAGGACGGGCGCGAGTCCGACGTCTTCTCGCTCATCGGCCCCAAGCGGTTCGACGCGCCGTGGAAGGAGATCGAGGCGCAGGGCTACATCGCGCCGGCCGACTGCGTCGAGGTCCGCGTGAACCTCACGGACTCGGAGCGCCTCGCCTACGCGACGGCCGAGGCCGAGGAGAAGTACCGGTTCTGCGCGACGACCGCGACGAAGCGGAAGGTCACCGAGGCACTCGTCCGCAAGCACCAGGGTGAGCAGACGCTCGTCATCGGGCAGTACATCGACCAGCTCGACGAGCTCGGTGAGCACCTGGACGCCCCGGTGATCAAGGGCGAGACGAGCAACGCGCAGCGCGAGAAGCTGTTCAACGCGTTCCGCGAGGGCGAGATCAGCGTGCTGGTCGTGTCGAAGGTCGCGAACTTCTCGATCGACCTGCCCGAGGCGACCGTCGCGATCCAGGTCTCGGGGACGTTCGGCTCCCGTCAGGAGGAGGCACAGCGGCTCGGCCGTGTGCTGCGGCCGAAGGCGGACGGGCACGAGGCCAGGTTCTACTCGGTCGTCGCCCGCGACACGATCGACCAGGACTTCGCGGCGCACCGCCAGCGGTTCCTGGCCGAGCAGGGCTACGCGTACCGGATCGTCGACGCGGACGAGCTGCTCACGGAGAGCTGACGGACGAACGGTGCCGGCTCAGCGGTGGCGGCGGACGACGCCCGCCTCCTCCGCGTACTCGCCGAGGACGGCCACACCGAACGCGGCGCGGACGAAGACCGAGACGGCCCGGACCGCGTCTCCGACGGGGTGCCTGCCATGTTGACCGGTCACCGCGCTCGCGCCGTGCGCGGGGCCGGTCCTGCGTGGGTTCAGATATACGGTGCTCATGTATTCCATGGTGCTCCGCCCGCCCCCGTCCCTGCGTCGGTCTGCGGGCGGAACGGGCGGCGGTCGCCGGTCGGTCCCCGGTCGTACGGGGTCCCCTACGGGGCGGAGGGCGTGCTCCCGACCGGCGGGTGACGCGTTCCTCATATTCGTTCGCCCCCGCAGGCGCCGGTCGATACAATCGCCGGTCTGCCCGCCTCCCGCACCGTGGTACCGGCCCGCCCTTCCGAGCGGCCGGCAGCCGGGGGAGCGCCGCCGACCGGACGGAAACCGGCCGACAACAGCCGCACGCGCCCACCCGCGTGCCTGTTCCTGTGTGTACGTCCCCGAGCGGACAGGGCCGTCGGCCCTGTCCGCCGTCCTGCGTCGAAAAGCCGGAGGCAACACCGTGCCCGCGCACGAAGATTCAAGCAATCCACTGGTCAGGGAGCAGGCGCACCTCGCCGCGTCCCGTGCCGCGCTGCGCGCCATGCGTGAGGACGTGCAGGCGCTCGACATCCGCGACGTCACGGCGAACTGGGTCAACGCCGCCGTCCTGCAGGCCCAGATCGACGACCGCATCAAGGCGCTCGCCGATCTCACCCACACCCCGTTGTTCTTCGGCCGCCTCGACTACCTGCACGTGGTGGGGGCCGACAAGGCCGAGGGCTCGGAGGGGGAGCGGTTCTACATCGGCCGCCGCCACGTCCACGACGCCCACGGCGATCCGATGGTCATCGACTGGCGCGCCCCGGTCTCCCAGCCCTTCTACCAGGCCTCCAGGAACAACCCGCTGGACGTCGACCGCCGCCGCCGCTTCGGTTACACGGGCGGCGCGCTGACCGCGTACGAGGACGAACACCTCACCGACCCGGCGGAGGTGGAGCAGACCAGCAAGCTCCTCCAGGCCGAGATCGAGCGGCCGCGTGTCGGTCCGATGCGTGACATCGTGGCGACGATCCAACCCGAGCAGGACGAGATCGTCCGCAGCGGGCTCGGCGGAACGGTCTGCGTCCAGGGCGGCCCCGGTACCGGTAAGACCGCTGTGGGCCTGCACCGGGTCGCCTTCCTCCTGTACGCGCACCGCGAGCGGCTGGCCCGCACCGGCACCCTCGTCGTCGGCCCGAACCGGTCGTTCCTCCACTACATCGAGCAGGTTCTGCCCGCCCTCGGTGAGCTGGAGGTGAAGCAGGCCACCGTCGAGGATCTGGTGACGGCCCGGGTCGAGGTGCGCGGCACGGACGAGGCCGCGGCGGCCGTGATCAAGGGCGACGCCCGGATGGCGGAGGTGCTGCGGCGCGCGATCCGCTCCCACGTCACTCCTCCCACGGAGTCGGTGATGGTGGTGCGGGGCTCCCGCCGCTGGCGGATCCCGGCGTACGAGATCGGTGAGATGGTCACCGAGCTGATGGCCCGCGACATGCGCTACGGCGCCGCGCACGAAGCCCTTCCGCAGCGCATCGCGCACGCCGTCCTCGTCCGGATGGAGGAGGCGGGCGAGGCACCCGACGACCGGGTGCAGAACGCGGTGGCGCGCAATCCCGCGGTGAAGGCGGCGGTGAAGGCGATCTGGCCGGCGGTCGATCCGGCGAAGCTGGTGCTGCGGCTGCTGACCGACGCGGAGTTCCTGGCCGCCCACGCGGCGGGGGAGCTCACCGACGAGGAGCAGAAGCGGATCCTGATGGAAAAGCCCGCGCGCAGCGTGAAGTCGGCGAGGTGGACGGCGGCGGACGCGGTCCTGATCGACGAGGCCGCCGATCTGGTGGCCCGGACGCACTCGCTGGGACACGTCGTCATCGACGAGGCCCAGGACCTGTCCCCGATGCAGTACCGCGCGGTGGGACGCCGCTGCTCGACCGGTTCGGCGACGGTCCTCGGCGACCTGGCCCAGGGCACGACCCCGTGGTCGACCCAGAGCTGGGAGCAGGCGCTCTTCCATCTGGGCAAGGCGGACGCGGTGGTGGAGGAGCTGACGGCCGGCTTCCGCGTGCCGCGCGAGGTGATCGCCTACGCCTCCCGGCTGCTCCCCGCGATCTCACCCGGCCTCGCCCCGGTCGAGTCGGTGCGGGAGGCACCGGGATCCCTCGCCGTGCGTGAGGTGCCCGACGCGGCGGAGCTGGACGCGGCGGTGATCGCGGCGTGCGAGGAGTCGCTGCGCCACGAGGGCTCGATCGGCCTGATCGCCGCCGACGCCCGCGTCCCGGCCCTCGCGACCGCCCTCGCCGAGGCGGGCCACGTCTGCCTCTCCCCCGGTGAGGAGGCGACTGCGGACTCCCGCCTGACCCTGGTCCCCGCCTCGCTGGCCAAGGGCCTGGAGTACGACTACGTCGTCCTCGACGAGCCGGCGGCGGTGGTCGACGGCGAACCCGACGAACGCACGGGCCTGCGCCGCCTGTACGTCGCCCTCACCCGAGCCGTCTCCGGACTCGTGGTCCTGCACGCGGCACCGCTGCCGGAACAGCTCGGCTGAGGGCCGTATCCCGACGGAGTCACAGGCTTGAGCGCGTACGACAACAGGGCCTCCCGGTCTCGCTCGGTGCGATTCGCATCTCCGGACTATCGAGAGACCCTGCCCTCGGTCCGTCGTTCAAGAATTCGTCACGGACAGCACGTCCGGCAGTTTCTGGAGGCTGCCGACGACCGTCGGCATCTGGCTGCTCAGCGCGGTGAGCGAGCCGTCCGAGTCGTGCACCACCACGTTGCTGCTGTAGCCGCCGGCCGAGGGGCGTGGGCCTCCAGCACGTCGAGGCCGTCCTGCGACTGCGTTCCGGAGAGGGAGAAGTCGTCGGAGTAGTCGCCCCCGTAGGCGTGGTGCAGGACCTGGAGGGCTGCGAGCGCGGCCAGCCACAGGACGATGACGATCACGAAGTGGCGTGCGCACCAGGCCCCGGTCCTGTGCAGCGTCCCCGGACGGCGCCGCGCCGTGCCGGATCCACGATCGGGCTGCGGCAATGGCATGTGAACTCCGCGGCTGGTCAGGACACCTCAGGGAGTTCAGCTTGAATCGGCCCCCCGCCCCCGGCACTCCGGGGTGGGGGAACGGGTGACACCGGATCGGTCCGTCCGGGAGCCGTCAGGCGTCGAGCGCCTCGCGCCATTCCCGTACCGCCGCCGCGTCCACCGGGCCGTCCCAGCCGTCCGGTCGTGCGGCGCCCCCGATGTGGAAGGCCTCGACGCCCGCCTCTCGCAGGCGGGCCAGGTGTTCCAGGCGCAGGCCGCCGCCGACCATGATCTGCGGCTCGTAGCCGGGCAGGTCCGACCGGCCCGCCTCGGCCAGCAGGACGTCCATGCCCGCGTCGACCCCGCTCGGCGAACCGGCGGTGAGGTACGTGTCCAGGCCCGGCAGGTCCGCGAGGTGCTTGCGCAGCCCGTCGCGGTCCGCCGCGCGGTCGATGGCACGGTGAAAGGTCCAGAAACAGCCGTTGAGTTCGGCGACGATCCGCTCGACGGCGACCAGGTCGACGTGCCCGTCCTGGTCGAGGAAGCCGAGGACGAACTCCTCGGCACCCGCCGCGCGCATCGCGCGGGCCTTCTCCACGAGGACGTCGACATCACCGGCGGCGAATCCGTCGGCCACCCTGAGCATGACGCGCAGTGGGATGTCGACCGCGGCCCTGATCGCCGCGAAGGTCTCAAGGGAGGGTGTGAGGCCGTCGGCCGCCATGTCCGTGACCAGTTCGAGGCGGTCCGCACCACCCGTCTGCGCAGCGACCGCGTCCTCGGCGTCGAGGGCGATCACCTCCAGGACTGCACGGTTGCTCATGGTGTTCCATTCCCTCGGAGTCGGAGCGGCTGCGGGCTACAGGTCTAGTCCAATAACCAGACTACGGGTCAGCCACCCGGCGGCGCAGCTCCCCATGTGAACGCAAGCGTGAAGATACGCGAGAGAGAGACGGCATCCGCGGAGCCGACGCGCCGCGGCCACCCGCTCCCGGGGCAAGAGCGGGGCCGGGCTCACCGGTCACCCCCCGGCGGCCGGCGCCCGCGTCCCGGTTCCCAGTCACGCGCGTACGAACCGCACCGGTGTCCCGGGGACCGCCTGCGCCGCCCCCGCCAGCGCCGCTTCCGCGACCACGCCGACGACCGGGTAACCCCCCGTCGTCGGATGGTCGTTGAGGAACACCACGGGCCGCCCGTCCGGCGGCACCTGGACGGCACCCAGCACCATCCCCTCGCTGGGGAGTTCGCCGTCCCGCGCGCGCCGCAGGGGTGGGCCCTCCAGGCGTAGCCCGATGCGGTTGCCGCGCTCCGACACGCGGTAGGCGGCCGTGGTGAGCGTGCGCAGGGCCGGCCCCGTGAACCAGTCGTCGCGCGGGCCCGGATGCAGCGGCAGGACGAGTTCGGCGGGGACACCGGGCCACGGCACCGTGTCGGCGGCCGGCGCGTCGCGCGGGGAACCGAGCGGCAGGACGTCACCCTCGCTCAGGACCGGCGGTCCGAGCCCCGAGAGCAGGTCGGTGGATCTGCTGCCGAGCACGGGTTCCGGCACCAGCCCGCCGGCGAACGCCAGGTAGGTCCGCAGCCCGTGGAGCGCGGGCCCCGCCTCCAGCACCGCGCCCTCGGGTACGCGCACCGGCGCGCCCCAGGCGGCGGGGCGGCCGTCCACCGTGACGGCGCAGCCCGCCCCGCCGACGACGGCGAGCACCGACCGCGCGCCCGACGGCCGGACCGCGCACCCCGTGAGCGTGGTCTCCAGCACCGCCGCCGCAGGGGTGTTGCCGACGAGCCTGTTGGCCAGCCGCCGGGCGGGCCCGTCCAGTGCCCCGGCCCGGGGCACTCCAAGGTGCGCCCAGCCGGTACGGCCCTCGTCCTGCACCGTGGTCAGCGCACCCGCCCGCACCACTTCGAGTCCCGCGCTCATCCGCGCGTCCCGGCCGCCACGAAGCGCACCCGGGCCCCCGGCAGGAGCAGCGCCGCCGGTTCGCGCCCCGGGTCCCAGAGCGCCTCCGGTTCCGGCATCCGGCCGATGAGCTGCCAGCCGCCGGGCGACGGGCGCGGATACACCCCGGTGTACGGCCCGGCGAGGGCCAGCGCCCCGGCCGGTACCCGGGTGCGGGGTGTGGCGCGGCGCGGGACGGCCAGGTGACCGGGCAGCCCCGTGAGGTAACCGAAGCCCGGCGCGAAACCACAGAAGGCGACCCGGAATTGCGTGCCCGCATGGATGCGCGGCACCTCCTCGACAGCCACGCCCCAGGCGTCGGCCACGTCGGCGAGGTCCGGACCGTCGTAGACGACGGGTATCTCGACGGCCCCGGCGGCGCTCCGGTGCAGCGGGGGCACGGTCCACGAGCGCAGCCGCCCGGCCAGGTGCGGGTCGTCGACCCCGTCCAGGAGCACGGTCCGCGCGCCGGGGACGATCTCGCGTACGTCGGGGAGCTCCCCTGCGGCCCGGCGGCGCAGCAGTTCCGCGTGGAAGGCCTCCGCGTCCTCGCCGGAGGCGAGTTCCAGGAGCAGGGCGCGGGGGCCGGCGGCCAGTACCCGGACGCCGCTCACGCGAACGCCTGGACGGGGATGCCCGCCTCTTCCAGCGCCGCCCTGACCCGCCGGGCGAGCGCCGCCGCCCCGGGGGTGTCCCCGTGGACGCACAGCGACCGTGCCGCGACCGCTATGCGGCTGCCGTCCACACCGGTGACGGCCCGCTCCACGGCCATGCCGACACTCCGGCGCACCACCTCGTCGGCGTCGTGCACCACGGCGCCCGCCTCGCCCCGCGGGACGAGCGTGCCCTGCGGGGTGTACGCGCGATCGGCGAAGGCCTCCGGGACTGCGGTCAGGCCCGCCGCCCCGGCGTGCGCGAGCAGCCGTGAGCCCGGCAGTCCGAGCACCGCCGGGGAACCGCCCGCGAGCACCACGCCCGCGACGACGGCGGCTGCCTGGGTGTCGTCCCGGACGACGCGGTTGTAGAGGGCGCCGTGCGGTTTGACGTACGACACCGAGGAGCCGGCCGCTTCCGCGAAGACCCGCAGGGCGCCGATCTGGTAGGCGATCTCGGCGGTGAGCTCGTCCGCGGGCACGTCCATGGAGCGTCGCCCGAATCCGGCCAGGTCGCGGTAGGAGACCTGGGCGCCGATGCGGACGCCCCGCTCGGCCGCCGTGTCGCAGACCCGCCGCATCACGGACGCGTCACCCGCGTGGAAGCCGCAGGCCACATTGGCGCTGGTGACGCACGTCAGCAGCGCCTCGTCCTCGGTGAGGGTCCACCGGCCGAAGCCCTCGCCCAGGTCCGCGTTGAGGTCGATGGGACGCGTGGGTTCCGCCGGTTCCGTCACGGCCGCACGCTAGCGACCGGCCGCCCCGCGCGACAAGGTCCGGCCGCTCTACAGTCGCCGTATGACCGACGTCACCGCGCTCCGCACCCGCTGGCAGGACGCCCTCGTCGCCGTCCGGGGCGCCGCTCCCGGCCCCGACCCCCTGCCGTACGCCGACAACCTCCTGGGCCGCTGGGCGGAGCCCCAGCGGCGCTACCACACCATCGCCCACCTGACGCAGGTCCTGGACCGGGTCGACGCCCTGGCCGGCCACGCCGCCGACCCGGATGTGGTGCGCCTCGCCGTCTGGTTCCACGACGCGGTCTACCGGCCCGACCGCACCGAGAACGAGGAACGCAGCGCGGCCCTCGCCGAGCGCGCCCTGCCCGAGGCCGGGCTCCCGGACGCGGCGACGGCGGAGGTCGCCCGGCTGGTCCGGCTCACGGTCACGCACGACCCGGCCCCGGGTGACACGAACGGCGAGGCACTGTGCGACGCGGACCTTGCGATCCTGGCGGCGGCCCCCAAGGAGTACGCGGCGTACGCGGCCCAGGTCCGGGAGGAGTACGGCTTCGTCCCGGACGAGGCGTTCCGCGAGGGGCGGGCCGCCGTCCTGCGGCAGCTCCTGGGGCTGCCCCGGCTGTTCCGCACTCCCCTCGGGTCCGCGGAGTGGGAGCCGAGGGCCCGGCAGAACCTGACGACCGAACTGGAGCTGCTCACGCGTTGAGGCGCGGGCGCCTGCCCACCCAACGGGACGGGGGAATGCCAGGGACGAGAACACTGTTGGCCACTGTCATGCCCGAATCAGCCTCCAGCCGCCCCCGCATGCCCATGGCCGTCTACATCCTCGGCCTCTCGGTGTTCGCGCTCGGCACCAGCGAGTTCATGCTGTCCGGGCTGCTGCCGCCCATCGCCGACGACATGAACGTGTCGATCCCGAAGGCCGGACTCCTCATATCCGCCTTCGCGATAGGCATGGTGGTCGGCGCCCCTCTGCTGGCAGTCGCCACGCTGCGGCTGCCACGCCGGACGACCCTCGTCGCGCTCATCTCGGTCTTCGGACTGGGCCAGATCGCGGGCGCCCTGGCACCGACGTACGAGGTGCTGTTCCTCTCCAGGGTGGTGAGCGCGCTGGCGTGCGCCGGTTTCTGGGCGGTGGGCGCGGCGGTGGCGATCGCGATGGTGCCGGTGAACGCGCGCGCCAGAGCGATGGCCGTGATGATCGGCGGGCTGTCGATCGCCAACGTGCTGGGCGTGCCGCTGGGCGCGTTCCTCGGGGAGAGTCTCGGCTGGCGGTCGGCGTTCTGGGCGGTGGGCGCCGCGTCCGCCGTCGCCCTGGCCGGTGTCGTGACCCGTATCCCGCGCATTCCGTTGCCGGACGAGAAGTCGCAGCTCAGGCGCGAGGTCGCGATCTACCGGGACCGTCAGGTGTGGCTGTCGATCGTGATCACGGCCCTCGCGGCGGGAGGCGTGTTCTGCGCGTTCAGCTACCTCGCGCCGCTCCTGACGGATGTGGCGGGGCTCAGCTCGGGCTGGGTGCCGTGGGTGCTCGCCCTGTTCGGTGTCGGCGCGCTGATCGGCACGACGATCGGCGGCCGTGTCGCCGACGCCCACCTCTTCGGTGTGCTGCTCAGCGGGATCTCCGCCTCGACGGTCTTCCTGGCGGCGCTCGCCCTGTTCGCGTCGAACCAGGTCGCCGTGGTCGTCCTCGCGTTCCTGCTGGGCCTGTCGGCGTTCTACACGGCCCCGGCGCTCAACGCCCGGATGTTCAACGTGGCCGGTGTCGCGCCCACGCTCGCGGGGGCGACGACCACGGCGGCGTTCAACCTGGGCAACACGAGCGGGCCGTGGCTGGGCGGCACGGTGATCGACGCCGACTTCGGGTTCCGCGCCACGGCCTGGACGGGTGCCGCGATGCTGGTGGTCGGGTTGGTGACCGTGGTGGTCTCGATGCGGCTCCACAGCGGCACGCCCTCCCGGCGGATCGCGGGCGCACGAGCACAGCTCAGCTCGGAGCAGGCCGCCCCTTCGGCCTGCGCAGACCCGCTTCGGTGATCCGGCGCACGATCTCCTTCGACCCGACCTCCCGCGCACCGGCTCGCACCGCGTCCGCGTAGTGAGCCTCGGGCACGTCGTAGTGGTCACGCTCGAACGCGCGCGGCGGGCAGCCGATCGCGGCGGCGAACTCGTGCAGTTCCTCGAACGACACATCGCTGACCAGGTGCGACCAGAGCCGCCCGTGCCCCGGCCAGGTCGGCGGGTCGATGTAGACCGTCACCGGCCGAGCACCTTGGCGAGCCTGCCCACCGGTGCGACGGACACGGTCGCCTTCGTGCAGACCCAGTGCGGATCGGGACCGAGCTCGGGCTCGACGTCCAGCGCGTGCGGTTCCTCGCCCGTGCACACCGGGCACAGCGGCCAACGGCCGTGATCTTCGAGGAGTGCGTCCTGGACGTCCTGGGCCACCAGCCCGGTGACGAACGACGCCCCCTCGGGCCACTGCTCCACCCACCAGCGCCGGTGGGTCACCGCGTCCTCGACCATCGAGACCATCTGCGCCTCGGCGACGTCACCGGCGACCAGATCGGCCATCACGAGCGCACGCGCCGTGTGCAGCTCCTGCTCCAGGCTGTTCAACTCCATGGACCCATTGTCCCCCGCCGCGCAAACCTGACCTTGATCCCTCCGGAGCGGGTAAAAAGAGGGGTTGACGGGATTCCGTCCTGAAAATATCTTTCAAATGTGACCCATGATGTGAAGGAAAGTTTCACCGGCGAATCTCCGCCCGCGCCCGCGGCCCTCGCGGCCAAGGTGCGGACCCTCGCCCCGTCCATGACCCGCTCCATGCAGCGGGTCGCCGAAGCCGTCGCGGGGGACCCCGCCGGGTGCGCCGCCCTCACCGTCACCGGTCTCGCCGAGCTCACCGGCACCAGTGAGGCCACCGTCGTCCGCACGGCCCGCCTCCTCGGCTACCCCGGATACCGGGACCTGCGCCTGGCGCTCGCCGGGCTCGCCGCCCACCAGCAGTCCGGCCGGGCGCCCGCCGTCACGGCCGACATCGCGGTCGACGACCCCATCGCGGACGTCGTCACGAAGCTCGCCTACGACGAGCAGCAGACCCTCGCGGACACGGCGGCCGGTCTCGACACCGTGCAGCTCGGTGCGGCCGTCGCCGCCGCCGCCACCGCCCGCCGCATCGACATCTACGGCATCGGGGCGTCCTCGCTCGTCGGCCAGGACCTGGCCCAGAAGCTGCTGCGCATCGGCCTGATAGCCCACGCCCACATGGACCCGCACCTCGCCGTGACCAACGCGGTGCAGCTCCGCTCCGGCGACGTGGCCATCGCGATCACGCACTCCGGATCCACGGGCGACGTCATCGAGCCGCTCCGCGTGGCCTTCGACCGCGGTGCCACCACGATCGCGATCACCGGCCGCCCCGACGGACCCGTCTCGCAGTACGCGGACCACGTGCTGACCACCTCCACCGCGCGCGAGAGCGAGCTACGGCCCGCCGCCATGTCGAGCCGCACGAGCCAACTACTGGTCGTGGACTGCCTCTTCATAGGCGTCGCCCAGCGCACCTACGAGACGGCCGCGCCCGCACTGTCCGCCTCGTACGAGGCGCTCGCCCACCGCCACACCCCGCGCAGCCGCTGACCGGGCCACACCCGCACGCGCCCCCGCACCCGCACGCTCCCCCGCACGAGAACGAGAAAGCAGAGCCGCTGTCCATGACCTCCACCACCGACGCCGCCGCCGACGGCTACGGCGAACTGCGTGCACAGCTCGCCACCCTCACCACCGAGGCGTTCCGTCCGGAGCTCGCCGACATCGACCAGCTCCCGACGCAGGAGATAGCCCGCATCATGAACGGCGAGGACACCACCGTCCCCGCCGCGGTCGCCGAGAAGCTCCCGCAGATCGCCGCCGCGATCGACGCCACCGCCGAGCGCATGGGGCGCGGCGGCCGGCTGATCTACGCGGGCGCCGGCACCGCGGGCCGCCTCGGTGTGCTGGACGCCAGCGAGTGCCCGCCCACCTTCAACACCGACCCGTCCGAGGTCATCGGCCTGATCGCGGGCGGCCCCTCCGCCATGGTCAAGGCCGTCGAGGGCGCAGAGGACAGCAAGGAGCTGGCCGCCGCCGACCTCGACGCGCTGGGCCTCACCGCCGACGACACGGTGGTCGGGATCTCCGCGTCCGGCCGCACGCCCTACGCCATCGGCGCCGTCGAGCACGCCCGCGGAAAGGGCGCGCTCACCCTCGGTCTCTCCTGCAACGCTGACTCGGCGCTCGCCGCGGCCGCCGAGCACGGCCTGGAGATCGTCGTCGGCCCCGAACTGCTCACCGGCTCCACCCGCCTCAAGGCGGGCACCGCGCAGAAGCTCGTCCTCAACATGCTCTCGACCATCACGATGATCCGGCTCGGCAAGACGTACGGGAATCTGATGGTCGACGTACGCGCGTCGAACGAGAAGCTGCGCGCCCGCTCCCGCCGGATCGTCTCCCTGGCCACCGGCGCCTCCGACGAGGAGATCGAAGTGGCGCTCGCCGCCACCGGCGGCGAGGTGAAGAACGCCATCCTCACCATCCTCGGCGAGGTCGACGGCCCCACCTCCGCCACGCTCCTGGCCGAGTCGGACGGCCACCTCCGCGCCGCCCTCGCGGCCGTCCGCACCACCTGACGCACCACTTCCCCGCACAGCAAGGCACCACCATGACCACTGAAGACAAGAACCGCGCCACAGCCGCCGCGATCCTGCCGCTCGTCGGTGGCGCTGCGAACGTCAGCTCGATCGCCCACTGCATGACCCGGCTCCGGCTGGGTCTGCACGACCGTTCCCTCGTCGACGACGAGGCCCTGAAGGCTGTCCCCGCAGTCATGGGCGTGGTCGAGGACGACACCTACCAGATCGTCCTCGGCCCGGGCACGGTCGCCCGGGTCACACCGGAGTTCGAGCAACTGGTCGAGGAGGGCCGCGCCTCCGGGGCGCCCGCCGTCCACACGGCCGAGGAGCTGGCGGACAAGGGTGCGGCGCTCAAGGCGCAGCAGAAGGCCAAGAACGCCACCCCGTTCAAGATGTTCCTGCGCAAGATCGCGAACATCTTCGTCCCACTGATCCCCGCCCTGATCGGCTGCGGCATCATCGCCGGGCTCAACGGCCTGCTGGTGAACCTCGGGTGGCTGCCGTCCGTCACCCCCGCCCTGGCGGCGATGGCCTCCGGTTTCATGGCACTGATCGCGGTCTTCGTCGGCTACAACACGGCGAAGGAGTTCGGCGGCACGCCGATCCTCGGCGGCGCGGTCGCGGCGATCATCGTCTTCCCCGGTGTGGCGAACATCCACGCCTTCGGCCAGACCCTCTCCCCCGGCCAGGGCGGTGTGCTGGGCGCGCTCGGCGCGGCGGTCCTCGCGGTGTACGTCGAGAAGTGGTGCCGCCGCTGGGTACCGGAAGCCCTGGACGTCCTCGTCACTCCGACGCTCACGGTGCTGATCTCAGGCCTCGTCACGATCTTCGGCCTGATGTACGTCGCCGGTGAGGTGTCCACCGCCATCGGCACGTTCGCCGACTGGCTGCTCTCCACGGGTGGCGCCGGCGCGGGCTTCCTGCTGGGCGGTCTCTTCCTGCCGCTGGTGATGCTGGGCCTGCACCAGGCCCTGATCCCGATCCACACCACGCTGATCGAGCAGCAGGGCTTCACCGTCCTGCTCCCGATCCTCGCGATGGCCGGTGCCGGCCAGGTCGGCGCGGCTGCCGCGGTCTACCTCCGCCTGCCCCGCAACGAGTCGATCCGCCGGACCATCAGGTCGGCCCTCCCGGCGGGCCTGCTGGGCGTCGGCGAGCCTCTGATCTACGGCGTCTCACTGCCCCTGGGCCGTCCGTTCATCACCGCCTGTGTCGGCGGCGCGTTCGGCGGCGGCTTCGTGGGCCTGTTCAACCAGCTCGGCGACTCCGTCGGCTCCACGGCCATCGGCCCGTCCGGCTGGGCGCTGTTCCCGCTCCTGGACGGAAACCACGGCCTCGGCTCCACGATCGCGATCTACGCGGGCGGCCTGCTGGTCGGTTACGTCGCGGGCTTCGTGGCGACGTACTTCTTCGGCTTCAGCAAGTCCCTGCTCGCGGAGTTCAACGTCTCCCAGGAGCCGGCCCCGTCGACCGTCGCGGCCACCGGCAAGGGCACGGCGACCGGTGCGGGCGACAGCCCGGCGAAGGAACCCGCCGGAGTCTGAGCACCCCTTCCGCACAGAACCGGCAGGGGCGCCCGGAACTCCGGTGCCCACGAGAAGTGCCAAAGATTATTTCCGTACGAACATCTGTGTGTGGGCAACGGGTTGCCGGGCACCAGATGCCTCGGAGGTTGATAACAATGGTTCCCCTGCTTCTCGTTCTTCTTCTCGCCCTGATCCTTTTCGGTGCCGGTTTCGCCCTCAAGGCACTGTGGTGGATCGCGGTGATCGTACTTGTGGTGTGGCTCGTCGGATTCTTCGTCCGACCGGCTTCCGGCGGCGGCAAGCGTGGCCGCTGGTACCGCTGGTAGACGCCTTCTACCAGCACTGACGCGGGTGGCGCGGGACCTTCTGGTCC
>NZ_JBHVCT010000065.1:0-38012 GCF_042803195.1 Streptomyces sp. NPDC057428 | reverse complement strand
GGGCGTGAGCGCTCCGCCCGTCGGCTCGTCAGGTCAGCCGGCCAGGGCCTGTCCGTGGCCGCCTGTTCCGTACAGCGCGCGCTCCACCGCCGCGTAGGTCGCGCCGTGTTCGGCGAGTACCTCGGCGACCACTCCGGGGCCGGCCGCCAGGGCCAGCAGCAGGTGCTCCTCGCCGATGAAGCGGTCGCGGCGGCCCAGGGCGATGCGCAGGGACTTCTCCAGCACACTCTTCGCCCCGGCGGTGAAAGGCCGTTGCGCCGACCACCACCGGCGGCTCCTGCGGTCGCCCGCCAGGACTCCTTCACCGTGCACGTCCTCGACCCGGGCCACGATCTCGGTGACGTCGATGCCGAGGTCCGCGAGCGCCTCCGTGTCGGCCCTGGTGAGCCCGCCGCGGCGACGGGTCTGCGCGAACGCCGCCTCGATCGAGGCCTTGCGGTCGGTGAGCCCGAGGGCTGCCACGGCGAACGCGGACCGGCTGCCTTCCTGGTCCAGCAGGGAGAACAGCAGATGCTCCTCCGTGATCGCGTCCGCTCCGGCCCGCTCGGCATGGCTCACCGCGCCCGTCACCGCAACCCGGGCCCCCTTGGTGAATCGCTCGAACATCAATGCCTCCCGTACTTCTTGTGCACGGCCTGCCTGCTGACACCCAGCTCGGCAGCGATCTCCTGCCATGACCAGCCCTTCGCGCGGGCGCTTCTCACCTGGACGGCTTCGAGTTGCTCCAGCAGCCGCCGCAGCGCGGCGACCGCGCGAAGCCCGACACGCGGGTCGTGGTCGCCGGCACGGGCGGCGAGGTCCGTTGCTTCGGTCATGACGTCAACCTATGTTGACGACCGATCACTGTCAACTGAAATTGACAGAATCGATGGACAGGCGCGCGTGAGGTCGAAGGCGCGGAGCACGGCGGGCGCGTCGCCGGACCGCCAGGGCCGCAGCACGAGGCCCTCCGGCGTGGGCAGTACGTCCGCCGGGTTCACGAGGTGGTGAGCACGATCTTGCCGAACAGGTCCCCGGCGGCCAGCCGCTCGAAGCCCTCGCGGGCCCGGTCCAGCGGCAGCGTCTCGTCGATGACGGGCCGCACGCCGGTGGCCGCACAGAACGAGAGGAGGTCCTCCAGCTCGTCCTTGGAGCCCATGGTGGAACCGACGACCTTGAGCTCCAGGAAGAAGATGCGGGTCAGCTCGGCGTGCGAGGGCCGGTCCCCGCTGGTGGCGCCCGAGATGACCAGGGTTCCGCCGGGCCGCAGCGACTTGACCGAGTGGGACCAGGTCGCGGCCCCGACCGTCTCGATGACCGCGTCCACGCGCTGGGGCAGCCGCGCTCCGGGCTCGTACGCGTCCAGGGCGCCCAGCTCGACCGCCCGCTTACGCTTCGCCTCGTCGCGGCTGGTGGCGAACATGCGGAGACCGGCGGCCTTGCCCAGCACGATCGCGGCGGTGGCCACACCGCCGCCCGCACCCTGCACGAGGACGGAGTCGCCGGGCCGAACACCCGCGTTGGTGAACAGCATCCGGTAGGCCGTCAGCCAGGCGGTGGGCAGACAGGCGGCCTGTTCGAAGGTGAGCTCCTTCGGCTTGGGCAGCACGTTCCAGCTGGGGACGGTGACCTGTTCGGCGAAGGTGCCCTGGTAGCGCTCCGTGAGGATGGAACGGGGCTCGGTCGGGCCGACCCCGTGCCCGGTCTGACCGATGACGGAGTGCAGGACGACCTCGTTGCCGTCCTGGTCGATGCCCGCGGCATCGCAGCCGAGGATCATCGGGAGCTTGTCCTCGGCGAGGCCGACACCTCGCAGGGACCAGAGGTCGTGATGGTTGAGCGACGCCGCCCTGACCTGGACGGTGGTCCACCCGGACCGCGCCTCGGGGGCCGGGCGTTCACCCAGCTCGAGTCCGTCGAGGGGCCGGTCACGGTCGATGCGGGCTGCGTAGGCGGCGAACATGGCCACGACGATAGGCCGTGACGCGTCGTGACGTAACCGTTCGATGGTGTGACACACGCCCCAGAACCAGGCCGGTGGCGGGTGGTCAGTGACGGCCGCTGAAGGCACAGTGTCCGGGCCCGGGAACGCGGCGGGCCGGGGTACGGTTCCGCACAGCGGTTCCGTGGCGGTCCCGGCCCGCCGTGTACGGTGTCAGCGCCTGGCCACGCCTTCGGCCCGGGCCGCCGCCGCGACGGCGGCGGTGACGGCGGGGGCGACCCGCTCGTCGAACGGCGACGGGATCACGTAGTCCGCGGCAAGTTCGTCCCCGACGACGTCCGCCAGGGCGTTCGCCGCCGCGATCTTCATGCCCTCGGTGATCCGGGAGGCGCGGACCTGCAGCGCGCCAGCGAAGATGCCGGGGAACGCCAGCACGTTGTTGATCTGGTTCGGGTAGTCCGACCGGCCGGTCGCCACGACGGCCGCGTACTTGTGCGCGATGTCGGGGTGGACCTCGGGGTTCGGGTTGGCCATGGCGAACACGAACGCGCCGGGCGCCATGGAGGCGACGGCCGGCTCGGGGACCGTACCGCCGGAGACGCCGATGAAGACGTCGGCGCCCGCGAGCGCCGTCTCCAGGGAGCCCGTGATCCCGGCCCGGTTCGTGATCTCCGCCAGCTCGCGCTTGACCTCGGTGAGGTCGTCGCGGTCACTGCTGACGATTCCCTTGCGGTCCGCGACGGCGACATCGCCGACGCCCGCCTCCAGCAGGAACTTCGCGATGGCCACACCCGCCGCACCGGCACCGGAGATGACGGCGCGCAGGTCACCGAGCGTCCGGCCGGACAGCCTTGTGGCGTTACGCAACGCCGCCAGAGTCACCACGGCCGTGCCGTGCTGGTCGTCGTGGAAGACCGGGATGTCGAGACGCTCCTGGAGCTTGCGCTCGATCTCGAAGCACCGGGGCGCCGAGATGTCCTCCAGGTTGACCCCGCCGAAGGACGGCGCCAGGCGCACGACGGTGTCGACGATCTCGTCCGCGTCGGTCGTGGCGAGCGCGATCGGCACCGCGTCGACCCCGCCGAACTGCTTGAACAGAATCGCCTTGCCCTCCATCACCGGGAGGGAGGCCTCGGGACCGATGTCCCCCAGGCCGAGGACGGCGGTACCGTCCGTCACGACGGCCACGACCTGCGACTTCCAGGTGTAGTCGTGGACGAGTTCGGGATGCTCGGCGATGGCACTGCACACCTTCGCGACGCCGGGCGTGTAGGCCAGGGACAGGTCGTCCTTGTCGCGGATCGGAACGGTGGCCTGCACGGCCATCTTCCCGCCGCGGTGGAGGGCGAAAGCCGGATCGAAGGGCTCGTCCGCACCACTGAGCCCGTCCGCACCGGCGGCGCCGGGCGTGTTGCTGTCGCTGCGAGGATTGACGATCTCCGCTGCCATTGTGTTGACCCCTTAAGTCTTCATCATTTGAGGGTGGCCACTCCTGGTCAAGGAGGGGTGGGCGGGCACCGCGTACGTTCCCGGCACCGAGCGGTTGGCCCGCTCCGGCAGGGGTGACACGTACGCGCGGGCGCGCCGCACACGCGCCCTGAGCCCCGGATGAGGGGAGTAAAGGTCATTTTTACCGGACGGACCCTGTCTCTTACGAGTCGGTATCGGCTCGGTGACATGACTCATAGCCGAAAACGTGGACAAGTCCACTAAGGGCCACAAAGGTCGTCCGTCGGTTGAGACGCACCGGAGATTCTCCGGAGTAGCGCTCACTTCCCTGCAGAAGGTCCCACCTTGCGGCACCTGCCCATTGGGGTACGGGGGTCTCCCGTTACCCGATTTTGACATGCGCAGCCCCCTGAATGGGTCAGTCCGAATGGCAAGATGCCCTAATCACACAAGGTGGCGACATTCGAAGGTGCGTGTGTATCCACCTGACCTGCACTTCTCACCGCCGGAGGATTCCGACCATGACCGCAAGCACCCTCTGTCGTTCGACCGCAAAGTCCCGGATTGCCGCGGTCTGCGCAGTCGCGGTCGCCGGCACTCTGCTGCTGACCGCCTGCGGCGACCAGACCGACAGCGCCACCAAGAAGGACTCGGGCGCCACCGCGACCAAGGACGCGCCGCTCGCCGACCTCGTCCCCCAGTCCGTCAAGGACAAGGGTGAGATCAAGGTCGGATCCGACATCGCTTACCCGCCGGTCGAGTTCAAGGACAAGAGCGGCAAGACGGTCGGCATAGACCCCGACCTGGCGGACGCGCTCGGCAAGCAGCTCGGCGTGAAGTTCGTCTTCGAGAACGGCACGTTCGACACGCTCCTCACCGGACTGCGCTCGAAGCGCTACGACCTGGCCATGTCGGCCATGACCGACACCAAGGACCGCCAGGAAGGTGTCGACTCCGAGACGAAGAAGAAGGTCGGCGAGGGTGTCGACTTCATCGACTACTTCACCGCGGGTGTCTCCATCTACACCAAGAAGGGTGACGACCAGGGCATCAGCACCTGGTCGGACCTCTGCGGCAAGAAGCTGGTCGTCCAGCGCGGCACGGTCTCCCACGACCTCGCCAAGGCCGAGAGCGCCAAGTGCGGCAGCAAGGGCAAGATCGCCATCGAGGCGTTCGACAACGACCTCGAGGCCCAGACCCGGCTGCGCGGCGGCGGCGCCGACGCCGGTTCCTCGGACTTCCCGGTCGCGGCGTACGCGGTGAAGACCTCAGGCGGCGGCAAGGACTTCCAGCTGGTCGGCGAGCAGGTCGAGGCGGCCCCGTACGGCATCGCCGTCGCCAAGGGCAACGACGAGCTCACCAAGGCCATCGAGGCGGCCCTGAACGCGGTCATCAAGAACGGTGAGTACGCGAAGGTCATCTCCAAGTGGGGCGTCGACGAGGGCGCGGTCACCGAGGCCAAGATCAACGGCGGGTCCTGACCCAGGATCCGCGCTGAAAGGCATCATCTGTGACTGACACAACGAAAGCGGGCCCGGCGGACGCCCCGCCCACCCCGTCGGCAGGACCGGAGGCGATCAAGGCCATCCCGGTGCGCCACTACGGCCGGTACGTCTCGGCGGTCGTCGCTGTCGGCCTGCTGGCCACGCTCGTCTACGCGTTCGCGCAGGGCGACATCAACTGGGGCGCGATCCCGGACTACTTCTTCGACCCCCAGATCATCGAGGGCGTCAAGAACACGGTCATCATCACGGTCCTTTCCATGACCATCGGCGTGGTGCTGGGCATCGTGCTGGCCGTGATGCGGCTTTCCAAGAACCCGGTGACCACGTCCATCGCGTGGGGCTACATCTGGTTCTTCCGCGGGACCCCGGTCTATGTACAACTGCTGGTCTGGTTCAACCTCGGGATCGTCTTCGAGTACATCAACCTCGGGCCGATCTACAAGGACGAGTGGTCGTCCTTCATGACCCCGTTCCTCTGCGCCCTGCTGGGCCTCGGGCTCAACGAGGCCGCGTACATGGCGGAGATCTGCCGCGCCGGCCTCCAGTCGGTGGACGAGGGGCAGACCGAGGCGGCGCACGCCCTGGGCATGAGCCACGGCAAGACGCTGCGACGGATCGTCGTTCCGCAGGCGATGCGCGTGATCGTGCCGCCGACCGGCAACGAGGTCATCAACATGCTGAAGACCTCGTCGCTCGCGGTGGCCGTCCAGTACACCGAGCTGCTGCGTTCCACCCAGAACGTGTCGCAGACCTCTGGTGCCACGGTGGAGATGCTGTTCCTGGCCGCCGCCTGGTACATGGTGCTCACCTCGATCCTGAGCATCGGTCAGTACTACCTGGAGCGGTACTACGCACGCGGCTCCAGCCGCAGCTTGCCGGACACCCCGTTCCAGAAGGTCAGGGCCAACATGCTGTCGCTGGGCCGCCCGAAGGGAGGCGCCGCATGACCGCCATGGTGAAGGCCGAGGGCGTACACAAGTCCTTCGGCCCCGCACACATCCTCAAGGGCATCGACCTCGAGGTCGCCCCTCGCGAGGTGTTCTGCCTGATCGGCCCATCCGGTTCGGGCAAATCGACGTTCCTGAGGTGCATCAACCACCTGGAACAGATCAACGCGGGCCGGCTGTACGTGGACGGCGAGCTGGTCGGCTACCGCCAGAAGGGCGACAAGCTCTACGAGCTCAAGGACAGCGAAGTCGCTCTGAAGCGCCGCGACATCGGCATGGTCTTCCAGCGCTTCAACCTGTTCCCGCACATGACGGCCATCGAGAACGTCATGGAGGCCCCGATCCAGGTCAAGGGCGAGGCCAAGGCGGTCGCCCGGGCCCGCGCGGAACGACTGCTGGACCGGGTCGGCCTCGCCGACAAGGCGAAGAGCTACCCGTCCCAGCTCTCCGGCGGTCAGCAGCAGCGCGTGGCGATCGCCCGCGCGCTGGCCATGGAGCCGAAGCTGATGCTCTTCGACGAGCCGACGTCCGCGCTCGACCCGGAGCTGGTCGGGGACGTCCTGGACGTCATGCGCGGACTGGCCGACGAGGGTATGACCATGATCGTCGTCACGCACGAGATGGGCTTCGCCCGCGAGGTAGGCGACGCGCTGGTCTTCATGGACGACGGCGTCGTGGTCGAGTCCGGCCACCCGCGCGACGTCCTGACCAACCCGCAGCACGACCGGACGAAGTCGTTCCTGTCGAAGGTGCTGTAACAGCGGCGGCCGCGATGCGAGGAGGGCGGTACGGACCGGGTCCGTACCGCCCTCCTCGCGTCGTGGCCGTCTCGGTCACTTCCCGGCGAGGCCTACTTGACCGCCAGGACCATGCTGTCCGAGGGCGAGGACCAGACCGCCCGGGCCTCGCCGAAGCCGGCCTCGCGGAGGGTGCGGGCGTGCCAGTGGACGGAAGGCATGTCGCCGTCGGCATGCTCGCCGTAGATCTCGAACCGCTCGGCGGTGGGCGCCGCGAGAGCCGGGTCCTTCGCCATCAGGGCCCACCACTCGCTCCAGTCCACGGCGCCCGAGGCCTTGGCCCGGTCCATGACGGCGTGCCGGTGGGCGCGTTCGGCGGCGTTGATGCGGGGGGTGTCGGTGTCGATCATGTGGTCCGCGTTCATGAACACCCCGCCGTCCCTGACCAGGCCGCCGATCTGCCCGTACAGTGCCGCCAGCGGCTCGCTGTGCAGCCAGTGCAGGGCCGTGGCCGTGAGCACCGCGTCGTAGGACGTGTGCGGGAGCCGCCCGGTCCAGGCGGCGTCCTTCAGGTCGGCGCTGACGAAGGTAACCCGGTCGTCGCCCTGGAATGTGCCGCGCGCGATGGCGAGCAGCGCGGGGTCGAGGTCGACGCCCGTACATGTGGCCTTCGGGAAACGTCTGAGGAGCCGGTCCGTGATACTGCCCGTACCGCAAGCGAGGTCGAGCACTCTCGGTTCGGGCCCGACGACGGCCTCGACCATGTCCAGCATCACCCGGAACCGCTCCTCGCGGTCCGGCATGTACCACTCCTGCTGCCGGTCCCAGCTCTCCTGCCAGGACTGCCAGTCGGTACCCGTCGCCGTCACTCGGACCTCCGTCAGCATCGATGCACGTCGTAATACTCATGCCCTGCAACCACCCATTACACTGGTCGCCACACCGACCATAGACCGACGCCGTAAGGACTACAAGTGGAATTGGCCTATTACTCGGACTATGCCGTGCGTCTGGTCAACACCGAGGAGCCGGCCCGCGGCAAGGACTCGCTGACGACGGTCGATTCCGTCCGCGAGCTGTTCGGCGCCAACGCCCAGGCCGCGCGCCGCGCGACGGACACGGACGTCACCCGATTCCGTTCCGTACGGGCACGGCTGCGGGCGGTCTTCGAGGCGGCCGACGGCGGTGAGGAGACCCTCGCGGTCGACCTGCTCAACTCGCTGCTGCTGGAGTTCCCCGTGAGCCCGCAGATCTCCGGTCACGACACACGGGACGAGGACGGAAAGCCGGACTGGCACATGCACCTCGCCGACCATCCGTCGAACGCGACGGCGGGGTTCGCGGCCATCGCGGCCATGGGGCTCGCTTTCCACCTCACGTCGCACGGGGTGGACCGGCTCGGTCTGTGCGAGGCGGCGCCGTGCCGCAACGCCTACCTCGACACCTCCACCAACCGTTCGCGCCGCTACTGCTCGGACCGCTGCGCGACCCGGGCCAACGTCGCCGCCTACCGGGCCCGTAAGCGCCTGGAGACGGAACGGTCCGACGAGACCCTGCGCACCGCGGACACGGCCCAGCCCAGCAGTCCGAGCACCGAGCGCTGATCCTTCCTCAGGGGCCGGTAGCGGGCCCGCGCACGCGCCAGCACGAGCTCCTCGGGCACGGTCCCGTAGTCCGTGCTGTCCCCGCCCGCGAACGAGTTGTCGCCAAGAACCCACCATCCGGCCCCACGCCGCTCGGCAGCACGCTTGACCACCAGCAGATCCTGCTGGAACGGGTGCCGCAGGATGACCACGTCCCCCGGACGCACCGGCGCCCCGTGCTGCACGAGCAGCCAGTCCCCGTGATACAGCGTGGGCACCATCGACGGCCCCGTCACCTCCACGACCTGGAACGACTTACGCACCGTCCGACCGCTCAACGGCTCCTGCGCCCGCTCCGGCATCTGTGGCACCTCCCGGTCCATCCTCCAGTACACCGCTCCGTGCATTCGGCCACTGGTCGCATTCCCGCCTTGGACTTTTGGCCTAAGCCCCAGGGGGCAGCCGCGAAAAGCGGCTTCCCACGGAGTAATGTCCCACCTGAGAAGACGATCACGAGGAAGGACAGCCCCATGCTTTCCCGCCTGTTTGCCCCCAAGGTGAAGGTCAGCGCGCACTGCGACCTGCCCTGCGGTGTGTACGACCCGGCCCAGGCCCGCATCGAGGCGGAGTCCGTCAAGGCCGTCCAGGAGAAGTACCAGGCCAACGAGGACGCGGACTTCCGCACGCGCGCCGTTCTGATCAAGGAGCAGCGCGCCGAGCTCGCGAAGCACCACGTCTCAGTGCTCTGGAGCGACTACTTCAAGCCCCCGCACTTCGAGAAGTACCCGGAGCTGCACCAGCTGGTCAACGACACCCTGAAGGCGCTCTCCGCGGCCAAGGGCTCGAACGACCCGGCCACGGGCCAGAAGGCTCTGGACCTGATCGCCCAGATCGACAAGATCTTCTGGGAGACCAAGAAGGCTTGATCTCTGGCTAGGCCGTCTGACCTGCGGTTTCGCTGGTCAGGCTTCCTACCGGTCCGCACCCGGTCCGCAGGCCGCCGAGCACGGCGTCCATGACGGCCCGGGTGCGGTCTTCTTCCCCCGGCCACAGGTGCGCGTAGATCTGCAGCGTGATGACGGCGGACGCGTGGCCGAGAACCAGCTGCACCTGCTTGACGCTCGCCCCGCCCGCGATGAGCGCGGAGGCGTAGAAGTGCCGCAGGTCGTGGGTGACCATGTGCGGCAGTTCGACGGGCTTGCGGCCCGAGCGCTCGGCGGCCTTGTTCTCCTCCGCCTGGAGCGCCTTGCGGGCGCAGTTCCACTCGGTCTTCCACCGTTGGTAGTTGAGCGGCTCACCCTCCTCCATGGTGAACAACCACTCCGTGGATGAGCAGCGAGGCCACGACAACAGGCCGCAGCAGCCGACGAAGCCTTCCGCCACCTCCAGGCCGGCTACCAGCAGGCCGCCGCACCCGTGCTGGCAGACCTGACCCGCCGCGCCCCACGAGCGGAGACTGCCCGCCGCTTCGAGCAGGACCTCCGCGCGGCCCTTCCCGATCACGCCGACCGGATCCTCGCCGACCCCACTTGGACCGCCCTGACCACAACCCTCGCCCAGGCCGAAACCGCCGACCACAACCCTCGACGCCTCTTGGCCGAAGTGGGCACCCAGGGGGAACTCGACAGCGCGGAGCGCCCCGCCGAGGTCCTCAACTGGCGCATCACCGATCAGCCGAACCGGCGGGCTCAAGCGGCTCGTAGGCGAAGCACCGTCAGCGGTACGTCCTCCATGTCGCCACACTCTCCGGCCGCACCGGCGGCCATGAGGCCCGAGGAGCGCAGTCGACACCGCTGACCCCGGTCTCTCCCAGCCAGAATCCCGGCGAAGGGACCGGCAAGCGAAGGCCGACACCCCCCGGTGTGACACGTTCCCCGAGGGAACACCGGAAGTGTTCCCTCGGGAACGCCTGGCCGTGAGGAAACGAGGACCTTCCGTTCAGATTCCGGATGGCGAAGTAGATCAGCGGGGGCGTTGAGCGGTTGCCTGAAGGTGCTCAAGGAGGATGCGAGCGTCGAGACGTATGTCGATGACACGATCGCGCACGTCGGTGAGAAGCCAGCCCAGCAGCTCGGCAGTGGCGTCGTACTCATCGTAGAAGCCCATGCGCAAGTCGGTGATCTCGAACTCGAACATCACGTCGTCGACGAGGTCTGCCAAGTGCGCGTCGGCGGCTGGGGTATTGGTCGCGGTCCATGTGTTCAGCCACGGGCGCAGGCTGTTGGTGGCCACGGTAATGACGCTGAGGGAATTCCTGACGGGCACGGGGCTGGGGTGGGTATGCAGCGTGCTCTGCCACCAAGCGGACCAGACGTCCCGTAGGGCCTCGGTCAAGGGCAAGTCCCAGGTAGCCCAGCCCGCATGGATCAGGCGGGAGGCGATGAGCTCCTCGTCGATGTGGAGCCGGCCGGTGACGAGTAGGCGAATGATGCGCGGGACGAGGTGACGATAGAGACGAGGAAAGTCTTCCCAATGATCAGGCGTCTTTGCGGCAACCGAGCAAACCAGGTCGTCGGCTATGAGTTGGAGCGGGCCGGAGAGTTCGGCGAAGTTTCGCTCGCTGTAGCAGTACGTGCACCCTGTGACGAGGAAGGGACCCTCTGAGGCGAAGGCGTGGTCCAGGGCATCGAGAGCTGTCATGAGCTGCTCAGAGCAAGACATGAAGACCTGCCGGGGGACTCCGTCCGGGTCACCGGCGAAGATCGCAGGCTATCAGGCCGTCCCCTCACCTCTCGCGGAATGCCTTGATGGTCCGAGTGGAGGTGCCGACCACATCGGCACCGAGCAGCAGCACCGAGACGCCCTCACCCGCTGGGACCCGGAGAAGTACAAGCGCGTCCACGCCCTCACCCACGCCGACCTCGGCGACAGCCTTGCCGCCCAGGCCCGCGCCGCCGAAGCCGTCGCCGCCTGGACCCAGGCCCTGGTCCTCATGGAGGGCATGGCCTCCGACCGGACCCGAAAGGCGATCAAGTCGATCCGCTTCACCCGTGCGGTCTACCTGCGCCGCCGCGTCCCTGGCGCCGCCGGCGCCGCCGGTCTCGCCCGCCGCGCCCGCGAAGCCCTCGCCTAACATGCCCAACAACCCGCCCGCCGAAGGGAACACCGTGACCCAGCAGACCGACGCTCAGCCGAAGGCCCTCAAGCCGGCGCCCGAATCCATGACCCTGCTGGTCGCGGCCGTCATCGTCCACGACAAGGCCACCAACCGCGTCGTGCTCCTCCAGCGCAGCGAGAACTCGAAGTTCGCCCAGGGGCTGTGGGACCTGCCCGTCGGCAAGAGCGAGCCGGGCGAACCGATCACCGAGACGGCTGTCCGCGAGCTGTACGAGGAGACGGGCCTCACCCTGAAGCCCGAGTCCCTCAAGGTCGCCCACATCATCCACGGCGCCTGGGGCGTCGAGGCCCCCAACGGCTTCCTCACCGTCGTCTTCGCCGCCCACGAATGGACCGGCGAACCCGAGAACCGTGAACCCCGCAAGCACTCCCAGGTCTGCTGGGTCGACGCCGGCTCCATCCCGGAGAGCTTCGTGGACACCACCTCAAGTGCCCTCCACAGGTACCTCACGGGAGGTCCGGAGGTTTCCCTCAACGGCTGGAGGTAGAGGGGCCACCGTAGGGACTGGTGTGCCCGCTCTCAAGGGCACGTTGCCCGGGCGGCATCATGTCCTCCGTGACGAACAGCGCAGCCCTGCATCCTGCCCAGATACCGGGGTACGGCGGTCGCCCCCTCACGCATCAGAAGGGGCTTCTGGATGAGCCCCTGTTCTGGCTGGGGCATCTCTACTCGTGTGCCCAAAGCGAAGAGGCAGAGGAACTACTGTTCGGCGCGGACTACGACGCGGCTGGCGACTTCCAGCGCCATCTGTGGGAGCGCACCGACTGGCCGACATTCACTGTCCCGCTCGCTGACAATCATCGTCTCCACGTCGTCTACCGCACCTTTACGGATGACACCGGTACCGATTACCTCCTCCACCATCCCGACTGGCACCAAGCTGAGCTGCTCGCCCGGGACGATGGGCACTTCATGGGACCAGGATTGTCCTGGCCCGAGCTGGTGGCAGCCGCGGACAACGCACTGCCCGGCGGCAGCAGCACCGACCCTCACGCCCGTCTGCTGCTCTTGCTGCCTGCGTTCGGTGACGACGAGGTACCCGATAATGCCGTTGCCCGTCTGGTGGCCGCGCTACGCGCCCGTACCAGCGTAGAAGCCCCTGAGACCCTCGCCGCCGCTCTCCTGGAGACTCAAGGAGCTCCCGGCTCTGTGTGCTGGACGACATCCGGGCACGGATTCTCCGTCAACGACGGCGACTACTCCTTCCGCAACCCCGCCAACCGCTTCGCGCTGTCAACCGCTCGCCTGGCCCGAGTGGCCGCGGCCCTGGCACCGCGACTGCCTCGCGCAGTCCGCACACAGTCCGCAGGACACCCGATCAGGACCGTCGCACCCCATCGCCAGCCATCAGCAAAAGGCCAGGTCAGCGCCCCACAGGGAAGATCCCTGCAGGTCATCGACCCGGCCCATTACTAGGAGACCAAGAAGGCCTGATCCACGGTCCGCGCCTTCGCGCGGCCGTGTCCGGCCCGAAGACGGACCCGGGCGGCCCTTCAGGCCCTGGAAGCCGGACGGAGCAGGATCCTCGCAAGGTCGTCCGGCGCGGAGAACATCGGCCAGTGTCCGGTGTCCATCTCGGCGTACTCCCATCCACCGCTGCTCACCGACGCCGCCACGTACTCGCTGGGCTCCGGGCCGTCGAGCAGGCATTTGACGTAGGTCGCGGGGAGTTCACCCACCGGCCGACGCATCTCGGCGGGCTCGGTCAGGGACGCGCCCGGATGGGGCGTGGCGCCGCTGACGAGGCGTCCGGACTGCTCACCGGTGAGCCCCTGTCCCTCGCAGTCGGCCAGCGTCAGGGGTGCCCAGGAGCCGCCGTCGCCCGCGAGCGTCTCCTCGAAGGCGTGCCGGCCCTGCCACCAGCGGTCGGCGAACGATATTCCGTCCGACGGGACTTCGGAGTCCACGAAGACCGCATGGTTCAGCCGGTCTCCGATCCGCTCCGCCGCCTGGCCGACGGGGATGCCGGAATAGCTGTGCCCGACGAGCACGACGTCGCTCAGCCCGCGGCGCTCCACCTCGTCGACGACGTCCTGGACGTGGGTCCGCTGCCCGGCGGGCTGACGCTTGCGCTCGCCGAGTCCGGAGAGAGTCACCGGGTAGGCGCCGTGTCCCGCCGCGTGAAGATGGGGGACCACGTCGTCCCACGCCCACGCTCCGAGCCACGCGCCCGCCACCAATACGTAATTCGCCATGGTGCCAACGTAGTGCGGGGGTCCGACAGCCCCGCCCGGTCCGCCCCTGTCACGAGTGCGGGAGGAGGTGCCGCCAGCTGTCCGGGTTCTGCCGCAGGTAGGCGGCCAGGCTCTCGGCGGGGCGCCCCGTGAGGCGGGGGACCGCGTCCGAGACGGCGGCCAGCTCACCAGCGGCGATGGCCTCGTACGACGTGACCCAGCCGGCCACCTCCCACTCCTCGGCCCCGTAACGGGCACGGGATGCGTAGGCCTCCTCCCTGGTCTCCGGTGAGTAGCTGACCGCCCGGCCGCTGATCCGGCTCAGCTCCTCCGCCGCCTCCGCGAGGGTGAACGCCTCGGGGCCTGTGAGGTCGTACGTCACGCCGTCATGACCGGAGCCCTCGTCCAGCAGAACGGCCGACGCGGCGTCGGCGATGTCCTCGTGCGCCACGGCCGAGACCCGCCCGTCGCCGCCGGGACCGCGCAGGACCCCGTCGGTGCCCGTCATCGCGGGAAGCCCCGCCAGGTACCAGCTGTCGCGCAGGAAGGTGTGCCGCACATCGGCCATCCGGACGTGCGCCTCGGTGTGCCAGTGGTCCCGGGCGAACGTGAACGTCGCGTCCGGGGCGGCTCCGAGGAACGACACGTACACGATGCGTTCGACGCCTGCGGCGACCGCCGCGTCCACTGCGGTGGTGTGCTCCAGCACCCGGCCGGGACTCTCGTGCGCCGATACCAGGAACAGGGTGTGGGCCCCGTCGAGCGCACGCCGCATGGCCTCGCCGTCGCCGTATGCGGCCGGTGGCGCGAGGACCGCGCCGGGCAGCCGGGGCAGCCGGGACGGGTCCCTGCCCAGGAGGCGCACGGGGACACCAGTCCGGGCCAGGCGGGCGGCCACCCGGCCGCCCACCGCGCCGCTCGCTCCGGTCACCGCGACGAGAGGGCTGATCACGGTGCCCCGCCCTCCTCCCGCGCCGTGTGCTCGCTGAAGGGGCGCACCTCCACGACCGCGTCCACCGGGATCGGTCCGTAGATGTGCGGGAACTCCTCACCACCGGGCTTCATGGCCTCGAAGCGCACGGGTGACCCGAGCCTTTCGCCGTCGATGACCAGGACCACCAGCCCTCCGGGGTCGGGCCCGTACAACGCCCGTGCCACGGCCGGCAGCTGGTGGGGCAGGGAACAGTGGATGAACCCCTCCTCCTTCAGGGTCCTGCCGCGGGTCGACATCTCGTACGTGCCCGCACATCGTGCGGCATCCCAGAGGGGCTCTTCCGTGAGGTGCAACAGCTGTTCGGTCATCCGCCCACGCTAAGGGCTGCCGGGGGCACCCAGCAGCTTCGCCTCCGTCCGCGCGTCGAGGCCGACACTCGGCCGGTCCGGTCTGTGCGGAACCGTGCCTCCCAGATCGCGCATCCAGGCCCAGGTGTCGGCGACCGTCTCACCGACGGGCCGGCAACGCAGTCCGGCAGCGTGCGCCTTGGTGACGTCGCCCAGGTGCAGGAAGTCGTAGTCCTCGCCGGCGGGCAGCCAGACCGGCAGGCCCGTCCAGGGTTCCACGCCGGCCGCGAGGAGCACCTCCGGTTCGGTCCACCGCAGTTCGGCGTCCGAACCGGTGACCCGGACACAGGAGTCGAGGAGCTCGCCCATGGTCGTGTGGCCGGGGCGGCTCACCGTGTTGTACGCCCCTCCCAGGCCCTTCTCCGCCGCGTCGAGCAGCCAGTCCGCCAGGTCGCGTGCGTCGATGTACTGCAGTCCGGCGTCCCGGGGTCCCGGTGCGATCACCGGGCCGCCCCGGGCCGTGCGGTTCAGCCACCACGGCAGACGGCCGATGTTCTCACCGGGGCCGAGGATCAGCCCGGCCCTGGCCAGCAGCGCGCGGTCCCCGAAGGCGTCGAGCGCCGCGAGCTCCCCGCCCCGCTTGGCCAGGGCGTACGAGACGTCCTGGCCCGCGTCGGGCGAGGCTCCCGCGACCAGTGGGCCGTCCTCCGGCAGGCCCGCCGGGGCGGGGTGGGCGTACACCGACCTGCTGGAGACGTAGCTGAAGTGCCCCGCTCTGCCGTCCAGCGCCCGGGCGGCGTCCCGGACTGCCGAGGGGGCGCCGCCCCAGGTGTCCACGACCACGTCCCAGGTGCCGTCGTCCAGCGCGGCAAGCCCGGCCCCGCCCGTCGTCCGGTCGCCCGTCAGCGTCCGCACCCCGCTCGGCGCCGGGTGGCGGCCGCGGTGGAACACCGTGACCTCCCATCCCCGGCCGAGCGCCGCGTCCGTGACCGCGCGCCCGACGAACTCCGTGCCGCCCAGCATCAATAGCCTCATGCCGTGACCCTGCCCGTCGGCCACGGACCGGGAAACGGCACCTCGCTGTCGGCAGAACGGGGAACCATCCGGGTCAGGCCGCGTGCGCCAGCGGACTGCGGTGCCGCAGCAGCCACCGGTGGTACTCCTCGGCACGCCGGGCCGCGTCGCGGTAGGCCGCCTCCAGTTCCCCGTACACGCCTTCGATGTCCGCGCCCGGCCTCGAGACGAGCAGCAGCCGGACGGCCAGCGGATCGCCGCGGAGGGGGCGGATCGCCATGTCGTCCCGCGGACCCGTGGTCGGCTGGCAGGGGGCGACCGCCTCACCGAGCACGACGAGGGAGGCGGCCGTGAGGTAGTCGCCGTGCAGCACGGGCGGATCGAGGCCCGCGGCGCCGAGGATCCGGCGCACCCCGTCCCACTCGCCGTCCACCGAAGGGTCGACCATCCACCGGTCCGCGGCGAGGTCCCGGAGGTCCACCACCGGAAGGTCCGCCGCCGGATGGTCCTTGGACAGGGAGATGAACTGCGGTTCACGGTCCAGGAGTACGCGCCTGTCCAGTCCGTCGGGAACGCTGAGCGGGCAGCCCTCCACCTCGTGCACGAAGGCCACGTCCAGCCGGCCGGCGGCCACCGCCCCCAGCAGTTCCCGGGCCGAGACGTCCACCCGTAGCGAGATGTCCGTCCCGGGCAGCAGAATCCGCAGCCTGCGCAGCCAGCCTCCGATGACGCGGCTCGCGGTGGATCCGATGCGGAGTCCGGGGCCTCCTGCCCTGGCCGCTTCGGCCTCGGCCATCGCGGCACCGACCAGGGTTGACATGCCGTCAACCAGAGGGCGGGCACGGCCGAGGAGGACGCGGCCCAGGAGCGTGGGCCGGCAGCCGGTCCTTTCCCGCCGGAACAGCTCAGCCCCCATGACCCTCTCGATCCGCTGGAGCTGGGTGGTCAGGGAGGGCTGGCTGACGCCCAGCCGCCGCGCCGCCTGGTGCAGGCTGCCCGTGTCGGCGATGGCGCAGAGCGCCCTGAGGTGTCTCACCTCCAGGTCCATGACGGGGAGCGTATGGCTGTTCGCAGGCCGAGCACCAGATGGCACAACCCCGCTAAACACCGTCATTCAGGTGCTGTTGGGGCGACTCCCAGGTGCCGTTTGTGTGGGGTTCCTGTGGGGGCGATAGGGCGACGCTATCGCCGGTTGACATCATCCGCCGGAGCCCCGGATGCCCCGACACTCTCTCCGTACCCCCCACCCGTTACCCGTCCGGTCGCCGGACGGGGTTCATCGGACAGGTAGGAGAACCCCCCATGAGACACCTCAGGACAGCCGTCATGTCGGCCGTGGCCGGTCTCGGACTCGCCGCAGCACTGGGCACCACCCCCGCGGTCGCCGCCGCACCGGCACCTGTCGCTCCCGCCGACAGCGCCGCCGCGCAGGCCGGCTACTCCGCGTACGCCGGTTCGAACGAGAACGCCGCCGCGAACAAGGCGTTCTTCGACGCCGTCATGGACTCGGTCGCGAAGAAGCGGGCCGCGAACCCGGGCGCCGCGGCCGTCACCGTCGTCTACAGCACCACCAATGCCCCGAGCTTCCGCAGCCAGATAGCCAGCAGCACCAGTATCTGGAACAGCTCCGTCTCCAACGTCAAGCTGCAGGAAGGCTCGAACCCCGACTTCACCTACCGCGAGGGCAACGACTCCCGGGGTTCGTACGCCAGCACGAACGGGCACGGCAGCGGCTACATCTTCCTCGACTACGCCCAGAACCAGCAGTACAACTCGACCCGTGTCACCGCGCACGAGACCGGCCACGTCCTGGGGCTGCCGGACCACTACACCGGCCCGTGCAGCGAGCTCATGTCGGGCGGCGGCCCCGGAACGTCCTGCACGAACGCCTACCCGAACTCCACCGAACGCTCCCGGGTGAACACCCTCTGGCAGAACGGCCTCGCGGCCGCGCTCGCCCGCGCCACCTCCTGACCCGGGGTCGGCACACCTACCGGGGGGCCGTTCCGCCGTCGCGGGACGGCCCCACCGTCGTGAGGGGCCTGTCAGGCGAGCTCCAGCGGGAACGCTCCCCGGTGTCCCGTACCCGCGCCGTGCGCCGGACGGGGTTCGAACTCCCGGCAGCTCCAGATCTCCTGGACGAATCCGGTGCGCCGGTCCCAGAGACCGGCGACGTCCTCCCCGCCCGCGACGTCGCGGTAGGCGTCCTTGGCACCGCGGAAGCAGGCGAGCCCGCCGGAGAGGCCCCGGACGGGGGCCGGGAAGTAGTCCGAGAAGGCACACGCTATGCAGGTCTGCAGATGCATGTCCGGCGGCAAGATCCGCTGGACCGTGGCCAGCGCGGCGGCGAAGTCGCCCTCGGCGCGGTTCGACTCGTACACGGCGCCGTCCAGGTGGAGGGCGAGGTACAGGTCCGGGTCGACCCTGCGCAGGGAGAGCAGGCAGCCGAGCGTGGCCTGGCGGACCGTCCCGGAGACGAGCACCGGGAGCGGAAGGTCCCACTCCAGCACACAGTCGCCGAGCACACCGTCCACCAGGTCGAACGCGCCCTCCTGGACCGTCGTGCCGGCCACCGGGCCGAGGCCGTCGAAGCTCGCGCCCTCGAAGTCCGTACCGCGTACGCGGATGCGGAGCTGCTGTCCGTCCGTGGTGAGAATGACGGCCTCGGAACCATGACGGTCCCGGTACCAGCCTGCCCACGACTCATCTGTCATGAGCAGGGACTGTAGTCCGTGCTCCGCAACCGCCCGGTGCCACCCTCCCCTTCGCTCCCCGCGCGGGCCGAGTGCCGCTCAGTCCGTCCGGGGCTCACGCCACATGGGCCACATCGAGGGTCCCTCGGGGAGCTCCACGGTCTTCCCCATGAAGGCGAACCCGAGCCGTTCGTAGAGACGGCGGCTTCGCTCGCTGCTCGCCTCCAGGTAGGCGGGGAGGCCCTCACGGTCGCACCGCTCCAGAACCCCTCTCATCAGCGCCTCACCGAGGCCCTCCCCCTGGCGTTGCGGGCTGACACCGATCATCAGCAGGTACTCGTGGGCGCGGTCGTGCGGGTGGAGCGCCCCCGTCAGCCTGCCCACGAGCTCGGCCCGTTCGTTGTCCGGGTCCGCCGTCTCCCGCATGAGCGCCGGGGTGTCGTCGGTGCCCTGCGGCGCTCCGGCGGGCACCGATATCCAGAGGGCCACGGCCGTGCCGTCCTCCAGGAGGTCGATGCGGCCGTGCGACAGCGTGATGTCGGCGAACACCCCCAGGAACCTGCCGTGCACCGCCCGCCGGTGGTCCTCGTCAGGAAAGACCCAGCTGCTCACCGGATCGTCGTGGAACGCCTCGTCCAGTATCCGGACGACCTCGTCCCTGTCGCCCCGGTCCGCCTGCCGTATGCGTACGCCCATGACCGGCCCCGCCCCCTTACGCCCATGAAGATCCCAACCGACCGACGGAATACTAGAGTTGAGATGTGATTCGGTCACGGCCGCGGACGGTCAGTGCGTTCTGCGGGTGACGAACTCCGCGAGGGCCAGCAAGTCACCGCCGTCGGCCGCGCCGGGCACCGCACGGGACAGGTGGTGGACGGCGCGGGCCATCCGGTCCCCCGCGGCGACCTGTGCCCAGTCCCGGCCCCCCGCCCGGTCGACAGCCTCGGCTGCCGCGCGCACCTCCTCCGGTGTGTTCATCGCGCCCCGGTAGAGCGCTGCGAGTTCGGCCGCGGCCGGGGTGCCCGACGTCAGCGCCGCGACCACCGGCAGTGACTTCTTGTGGGCGCTCAGGTCCGCCCCGACCGGCTTGCCCGTGCGCTCGGTGTCCCCCCAGATGCCGATGAGATCGTCGATGAGCTGGAACGCGAGGCCGGCCTCCCTGCCGAAGCCGTCCATCGCCACGACCGCGCTCTCCCCCGCCCCGGCGTAGAGCGCTCCCAGGGCACATGCGCAGCCGAGCAGAGCGCCCGTCTTGGCCGTGGCCATGGCCAGGCACTCGTCCAGCGTGACGTCGTCGGGGCCGCGCTCCTCGAGCGCGCAGTCCGCCTGCTGCCCCGCGCAGAGCTCGATGACACAGGTGGCGAGACGGACCGAGGCGTGGGCGGACGCGGGGTGCGGGTCGTCCGCCAGCAGTCGCAGGGCGAGGGCGAGCATGGCGTCCCCCGTGATCACCGCGTCCGGCACGCCGAACACCGCCCACGCCGTCGGCCGGTGCCGCCGGGTGGTGTCCTCGTCGATGACGTCGTCGTGGAGAAGGGTGAAGTTGTGGGCGAGCTCGACGGCTACCGCCGCGCGCACAGCCGTGTCCGGGTCACCCCCGAGGGCCTGCGCGGCGGCCAGGACGAGGGCGGGTCTGATCGCCTTGCCGGCCTGGCCGGAGGCGGGAGTCCCGTCGGCGTTCTGCCAGCCGAAGTGGTACTTCGCCACCCGCCGTATGGCTCCGGGCAGCGTCTCGACGGCTGCTCGCAGGTGCGGGTCGACGGCGTCGCGGGTCCGCTCCAGGAAGGCTGCGGCCTTGTGCCCCTCCATCGCGGCATCCGTACTCGTCACGGTCACGGTCACTCCTTCCCGGGCGCCATGGGGCACCTTGGTCGCGGTACTCGCCTGCGGGGCCCGGGCGGACTGCCGCCCGGGCCCGGGGAGTGTCACCGCCAGCGGCTGACCTCCACGTTCTCCAGTACGCCGAGGGCGTCGGGGACCAGGACGGCGGCGGAGTAGTAGGCCGTCACGAGGTAGGAGATGATCGCCTGCTCGTCGATACCCATGAAGCGGACGGAGAGACTCGGCTCGATCTCGTCCGGGATCCCGCTCTGCTGGAGTCCGATGACCCCCTGGTCCGCCTCGCCCGTCCGCATGCAGATGATCGACGTGGTGCGGGCGTCGGTGACGGGGATCTTGTTGCACGGGAAGATCGGCACCCCGCGCCAGGCCGGGAGGTGGTGGCCCCCGACCTCCACGCTCTCCGGTACGAGGCCGCGTCTGTTGCATTCACGGCCGAAGGCGGCGATGGCCCGCGGGTGGGCGAGGAACAGGTTGGACCCGCGCCGCCGCGAGAGGAGTTCGTCCATGTCGTCGGGGCCAGGCGCTCCGTCGTGCGGCTGGAGCCGCTGCCCGTAGTCGCAGTTGTTGAGCAGACCGAATTCCCGGTTGTTGACGAGTTCGTGTTCCTGGCGCTCGCGCAGCGCCTCGACCGTGAGCCGCAACTGCTGCTCGGTCTGGTTCATCGGCTGGTTGTACAGGTCGGCCACCCGGCTGTGCACCTTCAGCACGGTCTGGGCGACGCTCAGTTCGTACTCGCGCGGCGCCGACTCGTAGTCGACGAAGGTGTGCGGGACGACACTCTCCCCCACGTGCCCCGCCGAGAGATCGATCTCCGCCTCACCGTAGTTGTTGGTGCGCTGGTGCGGGATCGCGAGCAGTCCGGCCAGGTGGTCGCGGAGCGAGTCGGCGCGGGCCGCCAGGTTGAGCACGTCCGACCGGCGCAGGGTCAGCAGGGTGCAGGCGGTGACCGCGCGCGCCGTGTACTCCCAGGTCGCGTCGCCGTCGATCAGGGCCTGGTCGCCGAAGTAGGCGCCGTCGGCGAGCACGCCCAGAACCGTCTCGTCGCCGTACGGCCCGGTGCCGATCTTCTCGATCTTGCCGTGGGCCAGCAGATGGACCCTGTCCGCCGCGTCGCCCGACGCGGCGAGCACCTCGCCCGCGGCGACGTCACACTGCTCGCACCTGCGCGCCAGCTCGGCCAGCACCTCCTCGTCCGCGAAACCGCGCAGGGCGGGGAGTTCGCCGAGCTCGGCGGGGATGACCGCGACCCGGTCGCCCGTCTGGACGAAGGTCACCCGGCCGTCCCCGACGGAGTAGCTCAACCTGCGGTTCACCCGGTAGGTCCCGCCCTGTACCTGCACCCAGGGCAGCATCCGCAGCAGCCAGCGGGAGGAGATCTCCTGCATCTGCGGTGCGGATTTGGTCGTCGTCGCGAGGTTCCGCGCAGCCGCTGTGCCGAGACTCTGCTGCGGCGGCTGCGTGTCGCGAACCTCTTCACCAACGGACATCCGACATCCTCTCGATCATGGGCTGACCTGCGAGAGGAACACTTCCAGCAGGAGGACACGGCGCGCTATTACACAAAAGAGTGTGACTAACCGGGCGTCGGTCGGGGCACGTTGCCGGTCCGGCGGCACGCACACAGGCGGAACGCGCCCGTGCGCATGCGGTCCGGCACGGGGCAACCGGACCCTGCGGCCTGGTGTCTTTCGTTTGGATCGGGCTGGGTCAGGGAGCGGGGTCCGGTGCCGTGCATCGCAAGGCGTCACGCGCCGATGGCCGTCGAGGCGCTCGCCGCACGCGGCCAGGCACGCAGCGTGCACCGCCGGCTCGACCTGTACGCGCCCCGGCTGGAGGAGTTCCCCACCGCCGTCGAGCCCGTGACGGAAGCCGGCTGGCGCACCGCTGCATCGCTCGCCGGTATCCCGTCGGCCGCGTTCGGCTTCGGCACGGCCGCTGATCATCTTTCCTGCGCCGGCACACCCCATCCTGCCGCGGAGCCGCACCCTCCATCATGGCGCCCCGCCCCCGCGGCCGTAAGTTGCATCGTTGATGCAACTTACCTACGCTGACTGCCATGCGGCTGACGCGATTCACCGACGTGGCGCTCCGGGTGCTCATGCGCCTGACCGTCACCAAGGACGGCGAGGACCCGCCGACCACCCGAGAGGTGGCGGCCACCATGCAGGTTCCGTACACCCACGCGGCGAAGGTCGTCGCCCGCCTCCAGCACCTCGGCCTGGTCGACGCGCGACGCGGCCGGGGCGGGGGGCTCACCCTCACCGCCGCCGGCCGCTCCGCCTCGGTCGGCACCCTGGTACGCGAGCTGGAAGGGCCGGGGGAAGTCGTGGAGTGCGAGGGGAGCACCCCCTGCCCCCTGCGTTCCGCCTGCCGGCTCCGCTCCGCGCTGCGCCGGGCAGAAGAGGCGTTCTACACCTCGCTCGACCCCCTCACGGTCGGCGACCTCGTCTCCTCCCCCACCGGCCCGCTGCTGATCGGCATCAGCTCCGGCAGGCCGGCACCCGGCTGATTCACCCACCCCCCGCGGCACGGTCCGCCTCCGGCCGGCCGTACCGCGGCTCCCGCATGACAAAAAATACGCATCTCATATTCCAATAAAGCCCGGGCGGCCACGACCGCCCCTCGTACCCCAGGAGTCACCCGATGCTCTCCGAGACGTCGACCGCCACCGTCCGCGCCACCCTCCCCGTCGTCGGGGCGGCCATCGGGGACATAGCGGATCTCTTCTACCGGAAGCTGTTCGACGCCCACCCGGAGCTGCTCAGGGACCTCTTCAACCGGGGCAACCAGGCCTCCGGCACGCAGCGCCGCGCGCTGGCCGGATCCATCGCCGCCTTCGCCACCCAGCTCGTCGAGCATCCCGGCACCCGGCCCGACGCGATGCTCGGCCGTATCGCGAACAAGCACGCGTCCCTCGGCATCACGGCACCGCAGTACGAGATCGTGCACACCCACCTCTTCGCCGCGATCGCGGAGGTGCTCGGCAACGCGGTCACCCCCGAGGTCGCCGCGGCCTGGGACGAGGTCTACTGGCTGATGGCCAACGCCCTGATCACCATCGAGGAACGGCTCTACGCGCAGCAGAGCGTGCTCGCGGGTGACGTGTGGCGCGAGTGGACGGTGGTCTCGCGCACCGAGGACACCGCCGACGTGGCCACCTTCCGGCTCACGCCCGCCGACGGCTCGCCCGCCCCCGTCTTCCGGCCGGGCCAGTACGTCTCCGTCCAGGTGGAACTCCCCGACGGAGCCCGCCAGATCCGCCAGTACAGCCTCACCGGGGCGCCGGGGGGCGGTCCGCGCTCCTTCTCCGTCAAGCGGGTAAGGAACGGCGACGGCCCCGACGGCGAGGTCTCCGCACACCTGCACGCACGGCTGCGCGAGGGCGACCGGCTGCGCGTCTCCGCCCCGTACGGCGATCTGGTGCTGGACGACTCCGACGCACCGCTGCTGCTCGCCTCCGCCGGCATCGGCTGCACCCCGGTCCTGTCGATGCTGGAGCACCTGGCAGCCGAGGGGCACACCACGCAGGTAACCGTCGTGCACGGCGACCGGTCGCCCGCGGACCACGCCCTGCGCACCGACCACGCGGCGCTCACTGACAAGCTCCCTGGTGCCTCCGCCCACTTCTGGTACGAGACCCCGGAGCCGGGCCACCCCGCCGATCGCACCGGACTGGTCGACCTGAGCGGCCTGCCGGTCGCCCCTGGCACCCGCGCCTACCTGTGCGGCCCGCTGCCCTTCATGAGGGCCGTCCGCTCCCAGCTGCTGGACAAGGGCGTGGCACCGGCCGACATCCACTACGAGGTGTTCGGCCCCGACATGTGGCTCGCCGAGGGCTGAGGCGCCGGTCGGCCAGGGCCTGTCGAATGTCCGGATCCGCTCGCACAGTTCCCGAACAGGTTTCGCGGAGCGCCATGTTCCGGTACAAGCGCTGTACGGACACACTCCCCTGCACCGAAGGAGGCGGCCATGTCCTCACCCATGTCCGCTAGCAGCTTCCTCAAGGCCCTGAAGGACGAAGGACTCACCGTCGTCCAGGTGGGCGACTGGCGCACGCACAACCGCAACCACAAGGGCCCGTGGGGACCGGTGCACGGCGTGATGCTCCACCACACGGTCACCAGCGGCACCGCCCGCACGGTCGAGATCTGCCGTGACGGCTACTCCGGGCTCCCGGGCCCGCTCTGCCACGGTGTGATCGCCAAGGACGGCCGGGTCCACCTGGTCGGCTACGGCCGCGCCAACCACGCCGGACTCGGCGACGACGACGTACTGCGCGCCGTGATCGCCGAGAGGCGTCTGCCGGCGGACAACGAGTCCAACACCGACGGCAACAGGCACTTCTACGGCTTCGAGTGCGAGAACCTCGGCAACGGCGAGGACCCCTGGCCCGCCGTCCAACTGGAGGCCATCGAGAAGGCCGCCGCCGCGGTCTGCAGATTCCACGGCTGGGGCGCCCCGTCCGTCATCGGGCACCGGGAGTGGCAGCCCGGCAAGGTCGACCCGCGCGGCTTCTCGATGACGGGCATGCGCAACCGGATCCACGACCGGCTGAAGTAGGGCGGCGGGCGGGGGCAACACACAATGGAGGCATGCACGACGAAGCGCTCGACCTCTCCCGTCTGCGGCCGGTGCTGCCCTCGCCCCTGCAGCCGGTCGAGGACGAGCGCTTCGACCGCCACGGTGTGACGCTTCGGCTCAAGCGCGACGACCTGATCCATCCGGACCTGCCGGGCAACAAGTGGCGGAAACTCGCCCCCAACATCCGGGCCGCCGCCGGCCGTACCGTACTGACCTTCGGCGGGGCCTACTCCAACCACCTGCGCGCCACCGCCGCCGCGGGCCGCCTGCTGGGTTTCCCCACCGTCGGCGTCGTACGGGGCGACGAGCTGGCCGGGCGCCCGCTGAACCCCTCCCTCGCGCGTTGCGCGGCCGACGGCATGCGCCTTCACTTCGTGGACCGGGCGACCTACCGCGCGAAGGCCTCTCCCGGCGTCCTGGACGGCCTGCTGAGCCTCTTCGGGGAGTGTGCGGTGATCCCGGAGGGCGGCAGCAACGCCCTCGCCGCACAGAGCTGCGCAGAGCTCGGCCGCGAACTGCGAGACACGGGCGGCACGACGGCGGTCGCCTGCGGCACCGGCGGCACCCTCGCGGGCCTCGCCGCCGGACTCGCACCGGGGCAGCGCGCCCTGGGCATACCCGTCCTGCGCGGCGGATTCCTGGGCGAGACGGTGCGCGGCCTCCAGCAGGAGGCGTTCGGCGGCCCGGCAGGGAGGTGGTCGCTGGACGAGCGCTTCCACTTCGGCGGGTACGCCCGTACGACTCCGGAGCTCCACGCGTTCGCCGATGAGTTCGAAGACCGGCACGGGCTGCCTGTGGAACGGCTGTATGTGGCCAAACTCCTGTACGGCCTGACCGTCCTCGCCCGCGAAGGCGCGTTCACCCCGGGTTCCACCGTGACCGCCGTCGTCACCGGCCGGCCCTCACCGGAGACAGGGGGCGGCTGAGGGCTGTCCTTCAGTCCCCGTCGGGCTCCCGGTAGGCGGCGGCCTCCTCCAAGTCCAGCCTGCGCAGCAGGGCTCGCATCATCTCGTCGTCGATCCGCCGTTGGTCCCTGAGGCGCACGAAGACCGCCCGCTCGGCGTCGATCATCTCCCTCGCCAGTCGCCGGTAGGTGTCGTCGGCCGACTCCCCGGTGACCGGGTTGGGTCGGCCGAGACGCTCCCAGACGGCGTTGCGGCGCCGCTCCATCACGGCGCGCAACCGCTGGGTCAGCGGATCGGGCAGTTCGTTGGCGGGGTCGGACAGCAGCGCATCCAGCCTGGCGTCCGCGGCCGTGGACGCCTCGCTCTGCGCCTGCGCCTCCGCCAGCGTCTCGCCGCGCGCGTCACGACCCGGGAGCTTCAGCACGCGCACCATCAGGGGCAGCGTCAGCCCCTGGACGACCAGGGTCCCGATGACCGTGCTGAAGGTCAGGAAGAGCACGAGGTTGCGCGCCGGGAACTTCTCGCCGTCGGGTGTGAGCAGGGGGATGGAGAACGCGATGGCGAGCGAGACGACCCCCCTCATCCCGGCCCAGCTGACGATCAGCGGGGACGTCCAGGGCAACGGCCCCTCCCGCTCCCGGACGCGCCGGGACAGCCACAGGGGCAGATAACTCGCGGGGTACACCCAGAGGAAGCGCACCACGACCACGGCGACGAACACGAGGACCGCGTACTGCAGTGCCTCGCCCACGCTGTACTCCCCCAGCTCCCGCAGGACGAAGGGCAGCTGCAGCCCGATCAGCGCGAAGACGGCGGACTCCAGGATGAACGCGACCATCTTCCAGACCGCCGCCTCCTGCAGCCGCGTCGCGAAGTCGACCTGCCAGGAGCGGTGCCCCAGGTAGAGGGCGACGACGACCACGGCGAGAACCCCGGAGGCGTGCACCCGTTCCGCGGCGGCGTACGCCACGAAGGGGATCAGCAGCGACAGGGTGTTCTGGAGCAGCGCCTCCTTGAGGTGGGTGCGCAGCCAGTGCAGCGGAACCATCAGCAGCAGGCCGACCCCGACACCGCCGACCGACGCCACCAGGAACTCGCCGATCCCCTCGCCCCAGTTCATGCCCTCGCCGACCGCCGCGGCGAGCACCACCTTGAAGGCGGTGATGGCGGTGGCGTCGTTCACCAGGGACTCGCCCTGGAGGATCGTCGTGAGCCGGGCGGGCAGACCGACCCGGCGGGCGATCGCCGCGGCGGTGACCGCGTCCGGCGGGGCCACCACGGCGCCGAGGACCAGCGCGGCGGTCAGCGGCAGGTCCGGGACGAGCAGGTAGGCCAGCCAGCCCACCGCGACCGTCGCGAAGAGGACGTACCCCACGGAGAGCAGTGCGACGGGCCGCAGATTGGCCCGCAGATCCAGGTACGAACTGTCCACCGCGGCCGTGTACAGCAACGGCGGGAGCAGTAGGGGCAGCACCACGTGGGCGTCCAGCGTGTAGCTCGGCACCCCCGGCAGATAGGAGGCCACCAGGCCGACTGCGACCAGCATCAGGGGCGCGGGCACCGGGGTCCGGCGCGCCGCCCCCGCGACCACCGCACTGACAGCGACGAGCGCCACCAGCGGCAATGCGTCCATCTCACCGTCCTCGTATCCGACGTACCGTGGCCATCATGAGTGAGTGCCTCCATGTTGACGAGCTGCCGCGCCCCGAGCCCACACCGCTCGACAAGACCTGTCCGGAGTGTCTGGCCGCGGGCACCCATCCTGTGCAGCTGCGCCTCTGCCTGGAGTGCGGGCACGTCGGCTGCTGCGATTCCTCTCCCCTGAAGCACGCCACGGCGCACTTCGAGGAGACCGGGCATCCCGTGATGCGCAGCTTCGACTGCATGGACAGCTGGCGCTGGTGCTTCGTGGACGGTTCGATCGTCTGACGCCTGGGTACGTCAAACCGGCGCCGGTTCTTCTCAATTGACCGCCGCAGACCTCTAGCCACCTTGCGTACCCGCATGCCTACCATGCGTAACGATGGGTATGAGGTCCCGGCGACACGGCATCATGGGGCGCGATAGCGTCGCCGAACCACAGAACCGACGACGGACCGCACGGCCCCGGGCATTCACCCCGGAGCCTCGAACGAGTTTGTGCCACCTTGGAGGTGAGGGTGTCCCAGATCGCAGGCGAGCCCGGGAACCAGGACTTCGTTGAGGTCCGGCTGCCCGCTGCGGGTGCCTACCTGTCGGTGCTGCGTACGGCCACGGCCGGCCTCGCAGCGCGCTTGGACTTCACTCTCGACGAGATCGAGGATCTCCGTATCGCGGTCGACGAGGCCTGCGCGATCCTGCTCCAGCAGGCCGTGCCGGGTTCCGTCCTCAGCTGTGTCTTCCGCCTCGTGGGCGATTCCCTCGAGGTGACCGTCTCGGCCCCGACGACCGACGGCCGCGCGCCCGAGCGCGACACCTTCGCATGGACGGTGCTCTCCGCACTGGCCGGCAAGGTCGACTCCACGGTGGCCGACGACCGGACGGTCAGCATCAGCCTCTACAAACAGCGCGGCGCGGGACCCGGGCCGGCGTGAGCGACGGGAACGGGGACGGTCCTGTGCGGGACGAGACGATCCGGTCCGGGGCGGTGCGCCCAGCAGCCGTCCCGGAGCAACAGGCCCGGCCGCATCCGGTGGACGGTGCGGACGCGGCCGGCGCGGACGGGGTGCAGGGCCGTCCGGTCGCGGTGGAGCAGTCGCAGGCGGAGCGGGCGGGCCAGATGAGCGAGCACGGGCACCACGATCCACGGGACCGCAGCGGGGCGCGGGCGCTCTTCATCGAGCTGCGGGCACTCCCCGACGGTTCGGTGGAGAAGGCCGAGCTGCGCAACCGGCTGGTGCGGATGCATCTGCCGCTCGTCGAGCACCTGGCCCGCAGATTCCGCAACAGGGGCGAGCCGCTCGACGATCTCACCCAGGTCGCCACGATCGGCCTGATCAAGTCGGTGGACCGGTTCGACCCGGACCGCGGCGTCGAGTTCTCGACATACGCGACACCCACGGTCGTCGGCGAGATCAAGCGCCACTTCCGGGACAAGGGCTGGGCGGTGCGGGTCCCGCGCCGCCTCCAGGAACTGCGGCTGTCGCTGACCACGGCCACCGCCGAGCTCTCCCAGCAGCACGGCCGCTCGCCCACCGTGCACGAGCTGGCGCAGCGCCTGGGCATCTCCGAGGAGGAGGTACTGGAGGGGCTGGAATCAGCCAATGCCTACAGCACCCTGTCGCTGGACGTACCGGACACGGACGACGAGTCGCCCGCCGTGGCGGACACTCTGGGCTCCGAGGACGAGGCCCTGGAGGGCGTGGAGTACCGCGAGTCGCTCAAGCCGCTGCTGGAGGACCTCCCCCCGCGCGAGAAGCGAATTCTGCTGCTTCGCTTCTTCGGCAACATGACGCAGTCGCAGATCGCGCAGGAGGTCGGCATCTCCCAGATGCACGTCTCCCGCCTCCTGGCACGCACGCTCGCGCAGCTGCGCGAGCGGCTGCTCGTAGAGGAGTAGCCGGCCTGTGACCGGCACGCCGACCACACCGGCGGCGGCCCTCCGGGGCCGCCGCCGGGTCAGGCGTCGGGCGTCGTCCGCTGCACCCGGATGCCGAGGGCCCTGGTGGTCGCCGGGGCGAGGAGCAGGACGAGCGCGGTCCCCGCGACGACGGCGAGCCCGATCCCGGCCGGGATCAGCGCCCCCTGCGCCCTCAGCAGCGTCCAGGCCACCGGCAGCGCCATGAGCTGAGTGATGAGCGCGGGCCCCCGGCTCCAGCTGCGCCGCAGCAGCAGACCCCGGGTGGCGAAGAGCGGGATCAGGCCGAGCGCGATCAGCGTCAGCCCTCCGGTCTCGGCCTGCTGGGGGCTGTCGGGGCGGCCGAGCAGGCCCATGACCAGCATGTAGATCCCGCCGATGACGAGCGCGGCGGCCTCGATGGCGCAGAGCGCGGCCACGAGCGCGATCCGGGCAGGCTTCTCCGAACCGGCCGGAGGCGGCGACGGGGGCATGTTCTGCTGAGTGCTCACGCCTTTCAGGTTGACATCCCGGGCCTCCGGTCGTGCAGCCGGGTCTGCGGGGACACGCAAACCATCACGCTCGGTGACCGTGCGGCGACCCGATGGAGTGTGACTTCAGGGCCGTACGTGGCGGTAGGTACCCTGGCCTGCATGCGCGCACTCCTCGTGGTCAACCCAGCTGCCACCACTACCAGTGCGCGGACGCGTGACGTGCTGATCCACGCCCTCGCGAGCGAGATGAAGATCGAGACCGTGACCACGGAGTACCGCGGTCACGCCCGGGACCTGGGCCGCCGGGCCGCCGACTCCGACGACGTCGACCTGGTGGTCGCCCTCGGGGGTGACGGCACGGTCAACGAGGTGGCCAACGGGCTGCTGCACAAGGGTCCCGACCCCGAGGGCCTGCCGAGTCTGGCCGTGGTGCCCGGCGGATCCACCAACGTGTTCGCCCGCGCCCTGGGCATCCCCAACGACGCCGTGGAGGCGACCGGCGCGATCCTGGACGCCCTGGCCGCCCGCAGTGAGCGCACGGTGGGTCTCGGCCTCGCGGCCGGCACACCTGGCAGCGCGGACGAGGCCGTCCCGGGGCGCTGGTTCACGTTCTGTGCGGGCCTCGGATTCGACGCCGGCGTCATCGGCCGGGTCGAACAGAAGCGCGAGCGGGGCAAGCGGTCGACCCACGCGCTCTACGTCCGTCAGGTCCTGCGGCAGTTCCTGGACGAGCCGCACCGGCGCAGCGGCCAGATCACCCTGGAGGTCCCCGGCCATGACCCGGTCACGGACCTCGCGCTGTCGATAATCTGCAACACCGCACCCTGGACCTACCTGGGCAACCGTCCGATATACGCGTCCCCGAAGGCCTCGTTCGACACCGCCCTGGACATCCTCGGCCTGAAGCGCCTTTCGACACCTGCCGTTACCCGGTACGCCACCCAGTTGCTCACTTCGAGTCCCGAAAAGGGTCCACACGGTAAGCACGCAGTCTCCATGCATGACCTCACGGACTTCACCTTGCATTCAAAGGCTCCACTGCCCTTCCAGATGGACGGTGACCACCTCGGACTGCGTACGAGCGTGACGTTCACAGGCGTTCGCCGTGCACTGCGTGTGATTGTGTGAGTGGAAGGGGCGAAAGTCCTTTAACTCGAACGTTTGGACTGGCCCCCACCCCTTAGAAGTACGGCTGTGACCTAGTCGACACCGAGGAATCAAAAAAAACTTTCCAGAAGGGGTTGTATCCGCCGCCGAGGTTTGGGAATCTCTACATGGCGATCGGGACGGCCCGCAACATCGGCCTCCACTGAGAGCCAGAACCCCTCCTCACCTGAACAGGACCACATCCAGTTCTTCTGGACGTCGGACCTTTGGCCGCGGGGGGATTCGTGAAAGCGTTCACATTCACAAGCACCAGCATGTAATACCAAGGAGAGGTAGCAGCCATGGACTGGCGTCACAACGCCGTTTGTCGTGAGGAAGACCCCGAGCTGTTCTTCCCCATCGGCAACACCGGTCCTGCGCTGCTGCAGATCGAGGAAGCCAAGGCCGTCTGCCGTCGCTGCCCCGTCATGGAGCAGTGCCTGCAGTGGGCGCTCGAGTCCGGTCAGGACTCCGGCGTCTGGGGTGGCCTCAGCGAGGACGAGCGCCGCGCAATGAAGCGCCGCGCCGCTCGCAACCGGGCGCGTAACGCCAGCGCCTGACCGACGCCCCCCGCACGACGAGCCTCAGCCCGGCGGCGCGTACAGAGCGTACGCACAGCCCCGCCTTCGAGTCGCAGCGCGCAGTACCCCCGAAGCGCATCGCACCGTGAGCACCACGCAGCGGGCCCGGACCGTCACAACGGTCCGGGCCCGCTGTCGTGCGGCGGCCACAGAGGGCCGCACCACTACTTGTCGTTCCTGACGGGGATGTCCAGGACCACCTGCGTGCCGCGCACCGGCGCCGGGACCATGCCGAAAGCGCCACCCAACTCACCCTCGACCAGCGTCCGCACGATCTGGAGACCCAGGTTCCCGGCCCGCTGGGGGTCGAATCCCTCGGGCAGTCCGCAACCGTCGTCCGTGACGGTGATCAGCAGCCGGCCGTCGGCGGGTGACCCGCCGCGCACCGCGGAGACCTCGACCATGCCGTGCTCGGCCACGGTGAACGCGTGTTCCAGCGCGTTCTGCAGGACCTCGGTCAGCACCATCGAGAGCGGCGTCGCCACCTCGGCGTCGAGAATCCCGAAGCGACCCGTGCGACGGCAGGTCACCTTTCCGGGCGAGATCTCGGCGACCATGGCGATCACGCGGTCGGCGATCTCGTCGAACTCGACCCGCTCGTCCAGATTCTGAGACAGCGTCTCATGCACGATGGCGATCGAACCGACCCGCCGCACCGCCTCGTTGAGCGCCTCGCGCCCCTGCTCGGAATCCATCCGGCGCGCCTGGAGACGCAACAGGGCCGCCACCGTCTGCAGGTTGTTCTTCACCCGGTGGTGGATCTCCCGGATGGTGGCGTCCTTCGTGATCAATTCCCGCTCACGGCGGCGCAGTTCCGTGACATCACGCAGGAGCACCAGCGAGCCGATGCGTACGCCCTTGGGCTTCAGGGGAATGGCACGCAGCTGGATGACCCCGCCGGCGCCCTCGACCTCGAACTCCCTGGGGGCGTAGCCACTCGCCACCTTGACAAGCGCCTCGTCGACCGGACCGCGCGACGGCGCGAGTTCGGCGGTCGTCTCCCCCAGGTGGTGGCCGACGAGGTCGGACGCCAGGCCGAGCCGGTGGTACGCCGAGAGGCCGTTCGGGCTGGCGTACTGGACGACACCGTCCGCGTCCAGCCTGATCAGGCCGTCGCCCACGCGGGGCGAGGCGTCCATGTCGACCTGCTGGCCAGGGAAGGGGAAGGTCCCGGCGGCGATCATCTGGGCCAGGTCGGACGCGGACTGGAGGTAGGTGAGCTCCAGCCTGGAGGGGGTGCGCACGGTGAGCAGGTTGGTGTTGCGGGCGATCACTCCCAGGACCCGGCCCTCGCGCCGTACGGGGATCGACTCGACCCGTACGGGCACCTCTTCCCGCCACTCGGGATCACCCTCCCGCACGATGCGGCCCTCGTCCAGGGCCGCGTCCAGCAGCGGACGGCGGCCGCGCGGCACCAGGTGCCCGACCATGTCGTCCTGGTAGGAGGTAGGGCCGGTGTTGGGCCGCATCTGCGCCACGGACACATAGCGGGTCCCGTCGCGGGTCGGCACCCACAGGACGAGGTCGGCGAAGGACAGGTCGGAGAGCAGCTGCCACTCCGAGACCAGCAGATGGAGCCACTCGAGGTCGGTGTCACTCAGGGCTGTGTGCTGGTGGACGAGGTCGTTCATGGAGGGCACGTCTGCGAGCGTACCCGTGGACATGACGAGGTTCCGAACCGATCCGGCCGCCGATGCGTGACACTGGGAAGGGGACGGGCACACAGGAGAATGTCCGCACCCACGGATGGACATGGGCTATTGGTCTAGTCCACAATGCGAGGTGCGGGCGCCCTGTACAGGACATGGTCCGCACTCGACAGACCTCCGCTCTCCCCGCACAGGAGAGCGGACCGAGGCACCCGGCGCTCTCTGCCCTGACTGCGCCGGTGCCTCACACGGCCGGAGGCACCGCACACCGCCGGCCGGGAAGCTCCGGGCTGCGGTGCCGGACGGGCTGAGGGTCCCGTCCCGGCGCCGCGGCCCGCGGGTGTTTCCGGGGACATTCCGCTCACGGGCCGGGCATCCGCCGACAGGGCGACAGTCATCGACGCAGACGTGGACGGTTCACCGCCGGGCCACTCCGTTCTGCTAGATTGGGCCCAGATTGGTCTATACCACATGACGCCACTCTCCAGATCGGCAGGCACAGCGTGGAAGTTGTCATCGTCCCGGACGCCGCGGCAGGCGGCGAACTCATCGCGGAGGCCATCGGCGCCCTGCTGAGCCGCAGGCCCGACGCACTTCTCGGCGTTGCCACCGGCTCGACCCCGCTGCCCGTCTACCAGGCCCTGGCGGCGAAGGTCCGCTCCGGCGCGGTGGACGCCTCGCGCGCCCGCATCTGCCAGCTCGACGAGTACGTCGGACTGCCGGCCGGCCACCCCGAGTCCTACCGCTCGGTCGTGCTGCGCGAGGTCGTGGAGCCGCTCGGCCTGTCCGAGAAGTCCTTCATGGGTCCGGACGGCACGGCCGAGGACGTCCAGGCCGCCTGCGAGGCGTACGACAGGGCGCTCGCCGAGGCGGGCGGGGTCGACCTCCAGCTGCTCGGCATCGGCACCGACGGACACATCGGCTTCAACGAGCCGTGCTCGTCGCTCGCCTCCGTCACACGCATCAAGACGCTGACCGAGCAGACCCGGATCGACAACGCGCGCTTCTTCGGCGACGACATCGACCAGGTGCCCCACCACGTCATCACCCAGGGCATCGGCACGATCCTGGAGTCCCGCCACCCGATTCTGCTGGCCACCGGCGAGGGCAAGGCCGACGCGGTGGCCCGGACCGTCGAGGGTCCGGTCGCCTCGGTCGTGCCGGCCTCGGCACTGCAGCTGCACCCGCACGCCACCGTGGTGGTGGACGAGGCGGCCGCGTCGAAGCTGAAGCTGGCGGACTACTTCCGTGCCACCTACGCGGCGAAGCCGCGGTGGCAGGGCCTGTAGGGCTCCCCGTACACCGAAGGGCCGGGTCACCGACGACGGTGACCCGGCCCTCACGCGCCGTCCGGGGACCTATCCGGCCCGGGACCCCGTGATCGTCTCCGCCGCCGCGATCCCGCACACCCGTGCGGCGCCGTGCGTGGCGATGTGGAGGGCTCCCCGGGGCGGCGCCACGGGCAGGCCCATCTCGACCACGATCGTGTCGGGACGCGCCGCGACCAGGGTGTCCAGCGCCTCGGCCATCCACGCGTGCCGGTGGGCGTCCCGCACGACGGCGACGATGCGCCGCTCCCCGGCCGCCCTCAGCACCTCGGCCGCCGGTGATCCGTGCCCACCGCCGTAGGTGTCCGTCGTGGTGCCGGGCAGCCGCCGGGTCAGCTCGGCCGCCACGCCCCACGGGGTCTCCTCGCCGACCGCGATGTTCGCGACGGGGGTGAGGGCGGCGACGTAGGCCGGTGCGTCCAGCGGCTCGGCGATTCCCGTGACCGTCACGGCGCGACGCGCGGCGATCAGGCCGATGCCCGCTCCGGTGCCGGGCGCGGTCCCCTCCTGCATGTCCGCGCCCGGCTCCGAGGCAGCCCCCCTGGCCCTCCGCGTCCAGGACGCGAGAGCCCGTACACGTGCGGCGGCGTCGGCCAGCCGCTCCTCGGGCAGTTCGCCCGCCCGCACCGCCGTCACGAGCGCGTCGCGCAGCCGCAGCACGGTCAACTCGTCGGCGAGCCCTCCGCCCACGCAGATGGCGTCGGCGCCCGCCGCGATCGCGAGGACGGAACCGCGCTCGATGCCGTATGTGCCGGCGATGGCGTCCATCTCCATGCCGTCCGTGACGATCAGGCCCTCGTAGCCCAGTTCCTGACGGAGCAGTCCGGTGAGGATCTGCGGGCTCAGGGTGGCGGGCCGGGTCGGGTCGAGTGCGGGGAGCAGGATATGTGCGCTCATGACGGATCGGGAACCCGCCGCGATGGCCGCCCGGAAAGGCACCAGCTCACGGGCGTGCAACGTGTCCAGGTCCACATCGATGCGGGGCAGCGCGTGGTGCGAGTCGACCGCCGTGTCGCCGTGCCCGGGGAAGTGCTTGGTGCAGGCGGCGACCCCGGCGGACTGGAGGCCCTCGACGTACGCGGCGGTGTGCCGGGCGACGAGCCCGGTATCGGCGCCGAAGGAGCGCACGCCGATGACGGGGTTCGCGGGATTGGAGTTGACGTCGGCGGACGGCGCCCAGTTGAGGTTGACGCCGCACTCGGCCAGCCGGCGGCCGAGCTCACGCGCGACGGCACGGGTGAGGTCCACGTCGTCCACGGCGCCGAGGGCGAGGTTGCCGGGGAACGACGAGCCCGAGTGGACCTCGAGCCGGGTGACGTCGCCGCCCTCCTCGTCGATCGCGACGAGTACGTCGTCCCGCTCGGCCCGCAGCCGGGCGGTGAGCGCGGCGAGCTGCTCGGGTGAGTGGACGTTCCGGCCGAACAGTCCGACGGAGGCCAGGCCTTCGCCGACCCTGCGCAGGAGCCAGTCCGGGGCGCTCGTGCCGGTGAACCCGGGCTGGAGGACGGCGAGCGCGTCGCGCGTGAGGGTGTCCGTGGTGGATACGAGGGTGGTCATGGCAGCCGTGTTATCCCTTCACTGCGCCATCGGTCAGACCGCTGACGGCCTTGCGCTGCAGGAAGACGAAGAGGACGAGGATCGGGACGGCGAAGATCGAGGAGGCGGCCATCGTGGCGCCCCAGTCGTCGCCGAACTGGGTCTGGAACTGCGACAGCCAGAGCGGCAGGGTCTGGGACTCCGCCTGCTTGTTCAGGACGAGCACCAGCGGGAACTCGTTCCACGCGGTGATGAAGCCGAACATGGACGTGGACATGAGACCGGGTGCGAGCAGCGGCAGGATCACCTTGACGAACGCCTGCGGCCGGGTGCACCCGTCCACCATGGCCGACTCCTCCAGCTCCCTGGGCACCGCGGCGACGAAGCCGCGCAGCGTCAGGAGGGTGAAGGGCAGGACCATGACCATGTAGAAGACCGTCAGCGGGATCAGGCTGTTGAGCACGTCCGAGTCGCGGACGATGAAGTAGATCGCGATGACCATGACTTCCCAGGGCGCCATCTGGGCGACCATGAAGCCGACGATGAATCCCTTGCGTCCCCTGAAGCGCATACGGGCCAGGGCGAACGAGCCGGCCAGCGCGAGGATCAGGGAGAACGTCACCGCGAGGATCGTGACTGTGAGCGAGTTGCGGACCATCGTCCAGAAGTTCTCGGCGTCCACAGCCGTCCGGAAGTGCTCGAACGTGAAGTTCGTGGGGAACCAGACCGGGTCGTCCGCGACGATGTCCGGCGTCGGCTTGAAGGCCGTCGCGAACATCCAGTACACGGGGAAGACGAAGCCGATGATCAGCAGGACCGCTGTGGCATTGGGCCAGATACGGCTGAACCGTGACGAAGCCGAGCGTTTCACAGCTCGTCCTCCTCTTGCTTGAGAACGATCCGGAGGTAGGAGGAGGTCAGCAGGAGCAGGATCACGATGGTGAGCATCGCGATCGCCGATCCCATGCCGTAGTGCTGGTTCCCGACACCCTCGATGTAGGCGTAGACCGGCAGGATCTCGGTGAGCCGGTCCGGACCACCCTGGTTGATCGCGAAGACCTGGACGAAGGCCTTGAAGATCCAGATGACCTCGAGGAACGTCGTCGCGAAGAGGAACGGCTTCAGGAACGGCATGGTGACCGAGGCGAAGCTCTTCCACGGGCCGGCGCCGTCGAGCGAGGCGGCCTCGTAGAGCTCCTTGGGGATGGTCGTCGTGGCGGCGTACAGGTTGATCGCGACGAACGGGACCGACATCCAGACGATGAGCACGGTGATGACGAAGAACGTGGAGAACTGTCCGCCGGTCCAGTTGTAGTCGGCCATCGAGTGGAAGCCGGCCTTGTCCAGCACCCAGTTGACGACACCGAACCGGGAGGCGAACAGCCACTGGTAGACGGTGGTCGAGGCCACGACGGGCATCGCCCAGGCGAGGACCAGGCCGATGAGGAGCGCGACGCGCATGCGCTTGCCGAGGCGGGCAAGCAGGAGCCCGATCAGCGTGCCGAAGACCATCGTCAGGATGACGTTGACGGCCGTGAAGACGGTCGACCGGACGGTGACGTCCCAGAATTCCTCGCTGCCGAGGATCTCCTTGTAGTTGTCGATCCCGTTCCACTCGGTGAGGTGCTGGATCAGCTGCCTCATGTTGAGGTTCTGGAAAGACAGCACGGTGTTCTCGACCAGCGGCCAGCCGAGGAACACCAGGGTCACGGCCACCGGCGGCATCAGCAGCAGGTACGGGGCCATGTTCGTGGATCTGCCGCGGACGGCCGGCCTGCCGGGTGCTGCACCGGTCCTCTTCACCACGTCCGTCGGACCTGAAGGCGGCCGTTCGGTCTGCACGGTCATGCTCGCCATCTCTTTCTCGGCACCATGGGACACAAGTCGACTGCCGGGGGACGGGCCCCGTGTCGGAGCCCCGCCCCCCGCAGGGCGGGCGTACAGCGACAGGGCGGGACCGGTGTTGATCTACGCCACGACCAGCGTGGGGGGC
>NZ_JBHVCT010000064.1:36354-38395 GCF_042803195.1 Streptomyces sp. NPDC057428 | reverse complement strand
GCCCGCAGGCGACATGCCTGCGGGCCGTCCGTCGTCACGGGGAGGGGCGGCGGCTCAGCGCAGCTTCCGGGCCGCTCGTCTCAGGTCGTACTCATGGATGATCGCCTTGGCGTGGCCGTAGGTGAGGTCGTGTTCGCTCCGCAGCCAGCTGACCTTCTCCTCGAAGCGGACGAGGGAGGGTCCTTCCTCGACGGTGCGGAGCCAGTCGGCGATGTCACGACCGGTGCAATGTGGGATCCGGGAGAGCAGGTTGCGATGGGTTTCTTCGGAGAAGACTTGGGACATCGGCGCCTCCGACGCAGTGCGCGTAGCTGGTCCTTGCCCGACACCGTGCCCGAGCGACGCCGTGTTGGCAACCATCCGGTGGGGGCGCGTAGGGTCACGGCGTGCTCGATACGACTCCTCTGATCACCGCCGTGGACCGCTTCGCCGACCGCCTGCGGAGCACTCCGCAGAGCAGGCTGCAGCAGGGTGTGGCCGCCGAAGCCCTGGCCACGGCCAGGGTGCTGTCCGCGTGGGCGCAACGCACCGAGGCGCCGGACCTGGAGGCCCGAGTCATGCCCGACGCGGGGATATTCGCTGTGGGGGACCAGCTCGCGGTCGCCGGCCGGGATCTGGCGGTGGCACTGGAAACGGCCCCGTCCCAGGAGCTGGACGAGGCCGTGAGCCGTGTCGAGGAGGCGTCGGTGCGGGCGTTCTCACCGAGGCCCTAGAACGAGGCGATGACGCGGTCGGCCAGGATGTAGACGTTCTCCTCGCCGCACGAAAAGGTCAGCGCGTAGGCACCGGAGACGCCGGAACCGCCCAGCAGCACCGGCTGCTCGCCGGAACGCAGCGAGTCGGCGAGCCGCTCCGCGGTCTCCCGGTGGCCCGGGGTCATGCACAGCGTGGTGCCGTCGGAGAAGACGTACACGTCGAGCGTCCCAAGGGGGCCGGGCCGTACGTCGGTCAGCTCCGTGCCGGTATCGGCGAGCCGCTCCAGACGGTTCACGGTACGCTCATGGTCGGTGACGACGGGTGTCTGTGCGGGGATGAAGTCAGGGTGCGAGGGGTGGCGGCGACGGGCCGCGGCCAGCTCGGGCGAGTCCTCGGCGAACTCCGCGTACTCGGCGACACCTGCGGTCTCGGGCAGGTCGGTGAGCCCTGCGAGTTCCGCCAGTTCGTCCAGGGCGTCGCCGGCGTCGAGATCCATCGCCTCGAGGCCCACGAAGTCGGTCTGCCGCGGCATGAAGAAGGGGACGTCGTCGCCGAGTCCGCCCAGCAGGGACGGCGCGTCGGCCGCGTCGCGGGCCTCCTGGGCAGCCCAGAAGGCTCGGGCCTCGGCGAGTTCGCGTTCCCGCTCCTCGGCGAGCGCCTCCGCCACGGCGGTGCGTATCTCCTCGGTGGGTGCGCTGCTGCTGCGGTCCTGCTGGCCGGGCAGGGAGGCGTGGAGTGCCCGCCCCTCCGCGAGCTCGGTGCGCAGGGCCGTCACCTGCTTGCGCAGCCCGTGAGCAGCGTGCAGAGCGGCGGCGCCGACGGCCGTGGCAGCGGCGGTGGTCAGCAACAGGGCAAACGGCATGGCGCTCACTGTCATACTCCCGGTTTCAATCGACACCCCCGACTTCCTACATCAGCTTGTCCTGTACCTGTACCTGCTGTCAGTGCATTACGTCACGAATTGGACAGGTCTTTGGGCCCGGTGTTTAGCGCTGGGACTGGTGTGACCTGGGTAAACGACTCTCCCCCGGGACGCAGATCACATCCTGGGGGAGATTCGGTCACGATCGGGGCTCGCCCCGGTTCAGGAGGGCCTCTCCGCGGGATGCGGGGCCCGCGACAGGGCCTCCCCGGCGGTCGCAGCTCGGCGCCTCGGGCGGCCTCTACCCTCCGCTACGGCTCAGCTCAGCCGCTCGTGTTCGTGGTCGCGCTGAGCCTCGCCTGCGCTGCGGGCAGATGCCGCCCTCGTACCTCGGGCGGCCTCTACCCTCCGCTACGGCTCAGCTCAGCCGCTCGTGTTCGTGGTCGCGCTGAGCCTCGCCTGCGCTGCGGGCAGATGCCGCCC
>NZ_JBHVCT010000064.1:0-36255 GCF_042803195.1 Streptomyces sp. NPDC057428 | reverse complement strand
CTCGTACCTCGGGCGGCCTCTACCCTCCGCTACGGCTCAGCTCAGCCGCTCGATGACCATGGCCATGCCCTGGCCCCCGCCCACGCACATCGTCTCCAGGCCGAACTGCTTGTCGTGGAACTGCAGGCTGTTGATCAGCGTTCCCGTGATCCTGGCGCCGGTCATGCCGAAGGGGTGGCCCACGGCGATCGCGCCGCCGTTGACGTTCACCTTGTCCAGCGGCAGGCCGAGGTCCCGGTAGGACGGGATGACCTGGGCCGCGAAGGCCTCGTTGATCTCGGCCAGGTCGATGTCGTCGATGGTCAGCCCGGCGCGCCTGAGCGCCTGCCTGCTGGCCTCGACCGGGCCGTAGCCCATGATCTCGGGGGACAGGCCCGAGACGCCGGTCGAGACGATGCGGGCCAGCGGGGTCAGGCCCAGCTCGCGCGCCTTGGTGTCGGACATGATCACGAGGGCGGCGGCGCCGTCGTTGAGGGGACAGCAGTTCCCCGCGGTGACGAGACCGTCGGGACGGAACACCGGCTTGAGGCCCTGCACGCCCTCCAGGGACACCCCGGCGCGCGGGCCGTCGTCCTTGGAGACGACCGTGCCGTCCGGCGTCGTCACGGGGGTGATCTCGCGCTCCCAGAAGCCGTTCTTGATGGCTTCCTCGGCGAGGTTCTGCGACCGCACGCCGAACTCGTCCATGTCCTGGCGGGTGACGCCCTTGGTCCTGGCCAGGTTCTCGGCGGTCTGCCCCATCGAGATGTACGCGTCCGGGATCAGGCCCTCCTCGCGCGGGTCGGCCCAACCCGCACCCGACTCCTCGGCGCGGGCCGCGGTACGGGCCTCGGCGTCGGCGAACAGCGGGTTGTGCGTGTCCGGGAGGCTGTCGGAGTTGCCCTTCACGAAGCGGGACACCATCTCGACACCGGCGGAGATGAAGACGTCGCCCTCGCCCGCCTTGATGGCGTGCAGCGCCATGCGGCTCGTCTGCAGCGAGGAGGAGCAGTAGCGAGTGACCGTACAGCCGGGAAGGTGGTCCATCCCCATCTGTACGGCGATGATGCGGCCCAGGTTGTTGCCCTGCTCGCCGCCGGGGAGGCCGCAGCCGAGCATCAGGTCGTCGATGTCCTTCGGGTCCAGCTCCGGGACCTTGGCCAGCGCGGTCTGGATGATGGTCGCGGTCAGGTCGTCCGCGCGCAGATCCTTCAGGGACCCCTTGAAGGCCCGGCCGATGGGCGAACGGGCAGCAGAGACGATCACGGCTTCGGGCATCACGCGGCTCCATGAGAGGCAGGAAAGGCTGGGCTGCCTTGGAAGTTACCCGGACGTATAGCTGAGGTCACCCGACAGGCGATGTGATGCGGGCCTCTTTTCTAAGCAACCGCTCAGTCGCCCGCAATGTTCATGCCCTCGCCGGTTGCCGCGACGTTCCGGTCCGCCGGCCGCGCCTGTGGTCGCCACGCGCGGCACCGACAACGGCCCCCGCCGCCGTTCAGGCCCTTCCGTCCGGGCCCCTCGTGCTCAGGCGCGGCGCCACGAGGCACCGGATCCGTGCCCCGGAAACCACTTTCCGCCGCTGCCCGTCCCCGTGTCCTCGTGCCGCACCGGCTCGGTGTGGGCCGGGAGGCGCCAGCGCCTGCGGTGCTTGAGGAGGGCCCAGGGCGCGCGCGCCCCCGTCACCTCGGTACCGGCTTCCCGCGCTGCCCGGGAGGCCGCCTTCGCCACCGGCAGCATGCCCTCACGGCGCGAGACGTCGAGGTGGTCGGACTCGGGCCAGAGACCCAGCACCGCGCACAGGGTGGGCAGCATCGCCATCGCCGCCGTCGCGTAGCCCTCGGCGGAGGGGTGGTAGTTGTCGGGGCCGAAGAGCTCCCGGGGGTTCGCCTCGAACTCGGGACCGAGGAGGTCGCCCAGCGAGACGGTCCGGCCCCCCTGTTCCACAGCGCCGATCGTCTGGGCCGCCGCCAGTTGTCGGCTCACCCGGCGGGCCAGCCAGCGCAGCGGCTGGTAGACCGGCTCGATCGTGCCCAGGTCGGGGCAGGTCCCCACGACCACTTCCGCACCGGCCGTGCGCAGTCTGCGTACGGCGGTGCTCAGATAGCGCACCGACTGCGTCGCGGGCATCCGGTGGGTCACGTCGTTCGCGCCGATCATGATCGCGCACACGTCCGGTACGCCGGACGGATCCGCGAGCACGAGCGACACCTGGCGCTCCAGGTCGTCGGAACGCGCACCCGGAAGGGCGGCGTTCCGCAGGTCCACCGGCCGTTCCGCGACCGCCGCGAGCCCCGACGCCAGCAGCGCGCCCGGTGTCTGGCCCGCCCTGCGTACCCCCTGTCCGGCTGCCGTCGAGTCGCCGAGCATGACGAATCGCAGCGGATCCGCGGGGCCTGCGAACGCCACCCCGTACCGCCCGTCCGCACTCGGCGGGACGGGCGCGATCCCGCCGCCCACCCGCCGTTTCGCCAGCTGTACCTCCGCCAGCACCAGACCCACCGTCGCCGCACCGATCAGCCCGACGCTCCCGCCGCCGTAGGCCGCACCCGCTGCGATCCGCCGTGCCACCCTCGCCCTCGACACAGTCCGGTCCACCTCCTCCATGCCGCACAGCCGTACACAGGACTAACTGCCCCGCAGGGGGCCCGGCCCAATCGCCTGGTCCAATCTCCCGCACGTACGCATAGTCTTGCTTGACCATCTCGGAGATCCCGGAGTACACGGTGCAATTCCACGATTCGATGATCAGTCTTGTCGGCAACACCCCGCTGGTCAGGCTGCGCAATGTGACGGCAGGCATTCAGGCGACGGTCCTGGCCAAGGTCGAGTACTTCAACCCCGGCGGGTCGGTGAAGGACCGCATCGCGCTGCGCATGATCGAGGCCGCCGAACAGAGCGGAGAGCTGAAGCCCGGCGGCACGATCGTCGAGCCCACCAGCGGTAACACCGGTGTGGGCCTCGCGATCGTCGCCCAGCAGAAGGGCTACAAGTGCATCTTCGTCTGCCCGGACAAGGTGTCCATGGACAAGATCAACGTGCTGCGCGCGTACGGCGCCGAGGTCGTCGTCTGCCCCACCGCCGTAGACCCTGAGCACCCGGACTCGTACTACAACGTCTCCGACCGCCTGGTACGCGAGACGCCGGGGGCCTGGAAGCCCGACCAGTACTCCAACCCGAACAACCCGCGCTCGCACTACGAGACCACGGGTCCCGAGCTCTGGGAGCAGACGGAGGGGAGGATCACCCACTTCGTCGCGGGTGTCGGTACCGGGGGCACGATCACCGGTACGGGCCGCTATCTCAAGGAGATCAGCGACAACGGCGTGACGGTCGTCGGCGCGGACCCGGAGGGCTCCGTCTACTCCGGCGGCTCCGGGCGCCCGTACCTCGTGGAGGGGGTCGGCGAGGACTTCTGGCCGAGCGCCTACGACCGTACGGTCACCGACGAGATCGTCGCCGTCTCGGACAAGGACTCCTTCCAGATGACGCGCCGCCTCGCCAAGGAGGAGGGCCTACTCGTCGGCGGTTCCTGCGGCATGGCCGTCGTCGCGGCACTGGAGGTCGCCGCCCGCCTCGGTCCCGACGACGTGGTGGTCGTCCTGCTGCCGGACAGCGGGCGCGGTTACATGAGCAAGATCTTCAACGACGAGTGGATGGCCGACTACGGCTTCCTGGAGGACACCGGCCCGTCCGCCCGGGTCGGCGCCGTGCTCGACTTCAAGGAGGGGCCGCTCCCCTCGCTCGTCCACATGCACCCGGAGGAGACGGTCGGCGAGGCCATCGACGTACTCCGGGAGTACGGCGTCTCGCAGATGCCGATCGTGAAGCCCGGGGCGGGTCACCCCGACGTCATGGCCGCCGAGGTCATCGGCTCCGTGGTGGAGCGGCAGTTGCTGGACGCCCTGTTCACCCAGCGGGCGACGCTGTCCGACCCGCTGGAGAAGCACATGTCGGCCCCGCTGCCCCAGGTCGGCTCCGGCGAGCCGGTCGAGGACCTGATGGCCGTGCTCAGCGGTACGGACGGGGCCGATGCTGCGATCGTCCTCGTCGAGGGCAAGCCGAAGGGCGTGGTGAGCAGGCAGGACGTGCTGGCCTTCCTCGCGAAGGACGCCGCCCCTAAGCCGTAACCGCAGGTTCTGCGGGTTCGTGAAAACGGTACGAGCGCGACACGTCGGCGCAGCACCGGCTTAACACGGCTCCGGCAGAGTGATGGGTGTCGGCAGGGAAACCCGCCGGCACCACGTACGGCGACACGGACTACGGAGCGGCTCCCGGACCTCCACCGTCGCCAGGACGCGACACCCGGCCCTGACCCGGGACCGCGTCCCTCGCGGGGACCGCCGTCGTCCCGCCCTCCGGGCAACCGGGGGTGCGGCGGTCCCCGCGACATACCCGTGAGCGGACACCGGCGGCCCCTCGTGCGGCCCCCTCAGTAGGGCCGGCCCCCCTGTTCCGGCTCTTGCGCGAGGCGGGCCGTGCGCCGTCGGCGTAGCGTTGAAGCGGGGAGCTGGGAGGCGTCCCATGTCCGTCACCACACCGTTCGCACGCGCGATCCGGCGCACGTCGGGGGCCAGGGCGCGAGAGGCCAACGAGGCGGAGCTGAGGGCGACGCTCTCCACCTACCGCGAGCTGTCCGACGAGGACTGGCGGCGGCCGAGCCCGTGCGCCGGCTGGACGATCCGGGACATGCTCGCGCACACCGTCGGCCAGTACGAGGAACTGCCCCGCCCCTGGGTCGCCGTGCAGCGGATCCGGCGGGGCCGCCGGACCCATCCCACCCTCGGCCCGCTCGACGGGCACAACGAGATCCAGATCGAGGACCGGCAGGCCGTCCCGGGGCGCGAACTCATCGGCGCGCTCGCGCGCTACGCCCCCCAGGCCATCATCGCCATGCGCCGCCTGCCCGCGGCCGTACGCCGCAGGGTCCGGCCGAGTCTGCTCCACCCGGAGAGGAAGGCGCTGCCCGACGACTCGGTCGAGTACCTCTACTGCGTCCTCATCGTCCGGGACACCTGGATGCACCGGATGGACCTCGGCGACGCCACCGGGGCGGATCCGGCGCTGGGCAGGCACGACCGGGAGGTCATGGACCAGGTGGTCCTCGACCTGGCCCTCACCTGGACGGGACCCGCAGCGGAGCTCGACCTCCACGGACCCGCGGGCGGGAGCCACCTGCTGGGCGGTGGCGCCCCGGCGGCCGTCGTCCGCGCCGACGCCGTCGACCTCGCCCGGCACCTGTCGGGGCGCCGCGTGCGCGGCACCCTGGAGGTGGAGGGCGATCCCTGGGCGCGGTCTGCACTCATGTCTGCGCGTGTCGTGTTCTGAGCCCGCCCCACCGCCTCCGGAGACGCCCCGCGCGGCCGGGGTCCGGGCGCACCCTCCTCAGCGGGGCGTCACCTCGGCGAGGAAGGTCTCGGGGGTGACCGCGTATCCCAGGGAGTTCATGACGGCGACCGGCGCGCCGTCGATCAGCACCGTGGGGGTGGAACTGACGCCGCTCGCCTCGAAGGCCGCCGACACCTGCGCCGCCCAGGGCAGGTAGGTGTGCTCCAGGACCTTCTGCCGGAACGCGTCGGTGTGCAGCGCCTCGACCTCACCGGCCAGCCGCAGCAGGAAGTCCCGGTCGGCGAAGGCGTCCACGTCCTCGCTGGGCTGATCGGCGTACAGCGCCCGCAGGTACTGCATGAACGGCTTCTGTCCCTCGTCCGCGGCGGCGCCCAGCGCGGCCAGCGCCTCCAGGGAGCCGCTGCCGCCGGCGGAGTCGTCGATGAAGGTGCCGAAGTGGTGGTCGATCGCGAAGCGGCCCTCGTCGGCGGCCCGCTCCATGACGGCCCCGAGCCCGAGCTCCATGCGTTTGCAGAACGGGCAGCGCAGGTCTGCGTAGACGCTCAGCACGTGCGCGGCATCGGTGGCACCGTAGCGGACGATGATGCCGCCGGGCCCCGTCGTGTTCGCTGGGATCATGATCCCAGGGTCCGCAGTCGGGAGCCGTCCCGCAATGCGAGGGCCCCCGCCGCCGGGGTGTCCTGTATATGGACATGCAGAGCGCTTGCTGGCTGAATGGAATTCGCGGTGCCAAACCGGCACGGCGGAACTCCGAAGGGGACAGCATGAGCGGGAGCAGCCCGGCTGCGCGGTTGCAGCGGCTCTTCGAGGGGCAGCGGCTCACGCCCACCCAGCGGCGTATCGCTCACTCCATGGTGCGACGGGCCGCCGACGCCCCGTTCCTCTCGAGTGTCGAGCTGGCCGAGCTGGCCGGGGTCAGCCAGCCCTCCGTCACCCGCTTCGCCGTCGCGCTCGGCTTCGACGGATACCCGGCACTGCGCAGGCACCTGCGCGATGTCACGCCCTCCGTGGCGGACGGGGCTGACGGAGCGGACGGGACGGAGGAGAGCTTCAATGAGTACCAGCAGGCCGTCCTGGCCGAGATCGACAATCTCCGGCAGCTGTCCGAGCTGCTCGCCGACCCAGGGCCCGTCGAGCGGGCGGGCCGGTTGCTCGCCGGGTCCAGGCCCCTGCTGGTGCTCGGTCTGAGGGCCGCGTCCTCGCAGGCCCGGGGGTTCGGCTACTTCGCCGCCAAGGTGCACCCGGACGTGCGGGTCCTCGACGAGGGCGGCAGCATGCTGCACGACCGTATCGACGCGGCCCGGCGAGCGGGCGCGAGCGCCCTTATGTGCTTCGCGCTGCCGCGTCACCCCCGCGAGGGCGTGGACGCGCTGGCGTACGCACGTGAACAGGGGCTGACCGTCGTCACCGTGGCCGACTCCGCCTTCGCGCCGGTGGCCGCCCACAGCGACCTGCTCATTCCGGCGGCCGTGGGCACTGGGCTCGCCTTCGACACCGCGTGCGCGCCGATGCTGCTGGGGCGGGTGTTGCTGGAGGCCATGTGCGACGGGCTGCCCGAGGCACAGGCCCGGCTGGAGGAGTTCGACGCGCGGGCCGCGGCGCGGGGACTGTTCGTCGATTAGCCGCGTCTTACGGGGCCGTGGCGGGGACGCCGCGCCGGTGGGGCGCGGCGTCCAGGCAGCCGAGCGCGTGGGGCTCAGACCTCCAGGTCGGCTTCGATCTTCCTCAGCTGGTGCCTGGCCATCGCGAGGTTCGCGCGGTTGGAGTCCAGCACGAGGTAGAGGAACAGGCCGTTGCTGCCACGGGTCTTGAGCAGGCGGATCAGGTGGTACTGGCCGCTCAGGGTGATCAGGATGTCCTCGATCTCCTCCTTGATGCCCAGATGCTCCATGGTCCGCAGCTTCGCCCGTACGACGTCCGTGTTGCCGGCGGCGGCGACGTCCAGGTTGAAGTCCTTGCCACCCCCGAGGGTGCCGAGGGCCATGCCGCTGGTGTAGTCGACGAGTGCGACACCGAGGGTCCCCTCGATCGACGCCATTGCTTCCTTCAGTGACGCTTCGGTGTTGGCCATAGCGCTGGTTCCTTTCCGTGGCCGGCCCTTTGGCCGGTCAGTTACCGACTTGCTTCGGGTGTCACGTGGCATCTGGTGGGGTGGGGCGTCGGGGGAGGGCCCGGGACTGCGGGGGCCTCGGCGGAGGCACGGGGCGCTCGATGCGCTCCTGCGTGGCGTCGACCATCTCGCCGATGCGTGCGCCGGCCCGGCGGCCCTCCAGATGGAGGCGGCCGACGTTGATGCGGTCCTCGGCCAGCAGGGTGAGGACGGCGGACGCGCCCGCCGCGTAGGTGGCGATGTATCCGGATTCGCCTCGGATCAGCAGTTCGCGGAAACCGCCGCGTCCGGTGGCGTCGGTCATCCGGATCGATACGCCGAGTGCGGCGGCGGTCAGCGCCGCGACGCCCTCGGCCTCCATGCCCGGGGTGTCCTGGGCGACGACGAGGCCGTCGGTGCTGGCGGCGAGTGCGCCGGTCAGGAGCGGGACACGGGCGCGTAACCGCTGGAGCTCGTCGAGGACATCCTGCACTTCGGCCTCGGGCACCATCAGCTGTCTCCTCCCGGCACGCTGTCTGAGCGCGCGAATCACAGGGCCTCCAATGCGTCTCTGAGCCGGCGCAACAGGGCGACGTCGGGGTCGTTCGTGACCTCCGGCAGCGTGATCCGTTCGGCTGTCGGCGCGGACGCGGCCGTGCGGACCGCTTCGACCAGTCCGGCGGCGGCGAGCCGGCGCAGGTCGACCAGGATGTGGAAGGCCGAGCGGCCCAGTTCCCGGGCGATGTCCGTGGCGGTGCGCTCGCCGTTCACCAGGTCCAGGACGCGCCGCTGGCGCGGGGGGACCGGGGCGTCGACCGGGTGGGTCGTGGGGGCCAGCGGGGCGCTGTCGGTGAGTGCGTCCGGCCAGATCCGGTCGAGCAGTTCCCGGCGCCGGAGCGTCTCGCGCTGCACGGCGTCCACGGGTACGGGCCGTACCGGGCCTATCCAGTGGGACACCCCGTAGCGGAAGCGGGCCGGGGTGTTCGTGGGCGCCAGGGCGAAGAAGGCGGCGTCGTACAGCGCGCCCAGGTGGCACAGTTCCAGGGCGCCGCCCGGCACCGAGCCGCTGTCGACGAGGTAGCGGCCGACGCGCTGTCCGGCGCCCGCCTGCTCGACCGCGTCCCACCAGCCCTCCGAGCGGAGTGCCCCGCCGGTGGTGAGCAGGACGTCGATCCCCGGGGTGGCGGGGCTTTCGGCGTGTACGACCTGGCCGTCGGCGAGGTAGAGGGTGCCCCGGTCGCGCATCAGCGCGCCGGTCGCGCGCTCGTCCGCGAGCCGCTGGAGCATGGGGGAGGGCGCGGCCCGCTCCAGGAGGCCGGGTGCCGCTGTGGCGGTGGGTCTCATGCGAGGACCAGCCGCTCGGCTATCTCGCCCAGCCGGATACGGGCCATGGCCAGATTGCCTTCCGAGCGGTCCAGCCACAGGTGGAGGAACACGCTGCTGTCGAAGGCCGTCTCGACGAAACGGAGGATGTGATAGCCGGGCGCGGTGGTGACGATGACGTCCTCGACCGCGGGTGCGGGCGGCCCCTGCGCGCCGGCGGACGGTCCCGCCTCCGCGAAGACCGGTTGCTCCGCGGCCATCCGAGCCACCTCGGCCGTCTCGGCGGCGGTGGCCTCGTGGTCGCCGTTGGGCGACTCACCGATGGTGCCGAGCGCGAGACCACTCGTCCAGTCGACCACTGCGGCGCCGCGGGCACCGGGCAGCCTCATGACTTCGAGCAGGCACTCGTCGATTCCGGGCAACGCGGACTCCCCTCCCGACGCGGCGTACGGGTGTAATGGAGAGGCTACGCAACGTGCTTGCTCCTGGTGGGTCTTCTGGCATTTTCCAGCGGTACATGCGAACGCCGGTGTAAAGGGCGGGAGATGGGTGAGCGGCACCCGGTCGGAAACCGTCCGGCCGACTGTCCTTCCCGGGCGGATCCGGTCGGGAGGTGCCGGTTGCCGAACAGCCTCATGGCGCGACATGAGCGTCTGAGGGCTGTTCCGTGATCCCCGGCGCGCGGACGACGGCGGGCCGGGGTACGTGTCCACCTTGTTGACTAGGACTATTCAGGCGGCCAGGATGTGAATAGGAGAGTCACGTTCGCGAGGAGGCATTGCCATGTCAGGACCCCGCCCCGTACGGGCGCCGCGCGGTACGGAACTGAGCGCCCTGGGATGGCAGCAGGAAGCCGCCCTCCGCATGCTGCAGAACAACCTCGACCCCGAGGTCGCCGAACACCCCGACAAGCTCGTCGTCTACGGTGGCACCGGCAAGGCCGCCCGCGACTGGCGGTCCTTCGACGCCATGGTCCGTACGCTGCGGACGCTCAAGCAGGACGAGACGATGCTCGTCCAGTCCGGCCGGCCGGTGGGCGTCATGCAGACCCACGAGTGGGCACCGCGCGTCCTGATCGCCAACTCCAACCTCGTGGGCGACTGGGCCAACTGGGAGGAGTTCCGCCGGCTTGAGGCCCTCGGGCTGACCATGTACGGGCAGATGACCGCCGGCTCCTGGATCTACATCGGAACCCAGGGCATCCTCCAGGGCACCTACGAGACGTTCGCCGCCGTCGCCGCCAAGCGGTTCGGCGGAACGCTCGCGGGCACCATCACGCTGACCGCCGGACTGGGCGGCATGGGCGGCGCCCAGCCGCTGGCCGTCACGATGAACGACGGCGTCGCCCTCGTCATCGACTGCGACCCGCGCGCCATCGAGCGCCGGATCGAGCACCGCTTCCTGGACGTCCGGGCCGATTCGCTCGAACACGCGCTGCAGCTGGCCGTAGAGGCCCGCGACGCACGGCGCCCGCTCTCCATCGGCCTGCTGGGCAACGCCGCGGAGCTGCTGCCCCGCATGCTCGCCGAGGGCGCCCCCGTCGACATCGTCACCGACCAGACCAGCGCCCACGACCCGCTCGCCTACCTGCCCGTCGGTGTGGACTTCGACGACATGGCCGCGTACGCGGCCGAGAAGCCCGCCGACTTCACCCGGCGCGCCAGGGAGTCGATGGCCGCACACGTCGAGGCGATGGTGGGCTTCATGGACGCGGGCGCGGAGGTCTTCGACTACGGCAACTCGATCCGGGGCGAGGCCCAGCTCGCCGGGTACGCCCGGGCGTTCGACTTTCCCGGCTTCGTGCCCGCCTACATCCGGCCCCTCTTCTGCGAGGGCAAGGGTCCCTTCCGGTGGGCGGCGCTGTCGGGCGAGGCGTCGGACATCCACAAGACCGACAAGGCGCTGCTCGAACTCTTCCCGGAGAACGAGTCACTGCACCGCTGGATCAGGATGGCCGGCGAGCGGGTCCACTTCCAGGGGCTGCCCGCCCGTATCTGCTGGCTCGGCTACGGCGAACGCGACCGGGCCGGGGAGCGGTTCAACGACATGGTGGCGAGCGGCGAGCTGGCCGCGCCGCTGGCCATCGGGCGCGACCACCTGGACTGCGGCTCGGTCGCGTCGCCCTACCGCGAGACCGAGGCCATGCTGGACGGCTCGGACGCGATCGCCGACTGGCCGTTGCTCAACGCCATGGTCAACGTGGCCTCGGGCGCGTCCTGGGTGTCCCTGCACCACGGCGGCGGTGTGGGCATGGGGCGTTCGATCCACGCGGGACAGGTCACGGTCGCCGACGGCACGGAGCTCGCGGGCGAGAAGATCCGGCGCGTGCTGACGAACGACCCGGGGATGGGCGTCATCCGGCACGTCGACGCCGGGTACGACATCGCGGAGTCCGTCGCCTCGGACAAGGGTGTGCGGGTCCCGATGGCGGAGGACGACGGCCGGTGACCGGGACGGCGGGCGACGGCCCGGTCGCACCGGGGAGCTCCTCGTACGGCCGGGGGACGGGCGCGCCCTCCGAGGCCGGCGGGGCCGAGTCGTTCCAGGCGATGTGGCGCGGCCTCGCGCCCCTCGGGCTGGACCCCGGGAGCGGCGGCTACCGCCGCTACGCCTGGACCGGCGCCGACCTGGAGTGCCGGGAGTGGTTCCGGGCCCAGGCCGAGTCGCGCGGGCTGGCCTACGAGACCGACCGCAACGGCAACCAGTGGGCATGGCTCGGCGACCCACTCGCCGGGGACGCCGTGGTCACCGGGTCCCACCTCGACTCCGTGCCCGACGGCGGCGCCTTCGACGGGCCCCTCGGCGTGGTGTCCTCGTTCGCGGCCCTGGACGAACTCCGCCGCAGGGGAGCGGAGTTCACCAGGGCCTTCGCCGTGACCAACTTCGGTGACGAGGAGGGGGCCCGCTTCGGGCTCGCCTGCGTCGGGTCCCGGCTGGCCGCCGGGCAGCTGACCCGCCAGGACGCGCACAGGCTCCGGGACGGCGACGGCGTGCTCCTCCCGCAGGCCATGGAGGCGGCGGGATACGACCCCGACGCCATCGGTCCCGATCCTGAACGCCTCGCCCGCATCGGCGCGTTCGTCGAGCTCCACGTGGAGCAGGGCAGGGCCCTCGACCTGAGCGGCGACCCCGTCGGTGTCGCCTCGGCCATCTGGCCGCACGGGCGCTGGCGGTTCGACTTCCGGGGCGAGGCCAACCACGCGGGCACCACGCGGCTCGCCGACCGGCGCGACCCGATGCTCACCTACGCCGAGACCGTCCTGGCGGCCCGGCGTGAGGCGGAACTCGCGGGCGGTCTCGCCACCTTCGGCAAGGTCGCCGTCGAGCCCAACGGGGTCAACGCGATCCCGTCCCTCGTGCGGGGCTGGCTCGACTCGCGGGCCGCCGACCAGGCCACCCTCGACGCGGTGGTCGCCGGTGTCGAGCGGGCCGCGAGGGAGCACGCGGAGCGCGCCGGTATCGATCTCGACGTCGTACGCGAGTCGTTCACCCCGGTCGTGGAGTTCCAGCACGCGCTGCGCGACGAGATCGGCCGGATCCTCGGTGAGCACGGTGCGGAGGGGCCCGGACGGGCGGTGCCCGTCCTGGGAACCGGCGCGGGACACGACGCGGGTATTTTGTCCGCCTCCGCGCCGACCGCCATGCTGTTCGTACGGAACCCCACCGGGGTCTCGCACTCGCCCGCCGAGCATGCGGCGGAGGACGACTGCGTGGCCGGGGTGAGGGCACTCGCCGACGTACTGGAGGGTCTCGCGTGCAGCTGACGACGCAACCGACGACGGGCACACCGGTCACCACGACGTACTGGCTGTCGCACGCCTGGCTCGGCGCCCACGTCGAGCCGGACGTGCTCCTGGACGTCTCCCACGGGCGCATCGCGGGTGTGCGTACGGGAGTCGGGACCCCGCCGCCCGGTGCCACCGTGCTGCGCGGGCTGACCCTCCCCGGGCTGGCCAACACCCACTCGCACGCGTTCCACCGGGCCCTGCGCTCCACGGTCCAGGTGGGCTCCGGCACCTTCTGGACCTGGCGCGAGATGATGTACCGGGCCGCGGCCCGGCTGACGCCTGACACCTACTTCGACCTGGCGCGTGCGACGTACGCGGAGATGGCGCTCGCCGGCGTCACCGCCGTGGGCGAGTTCCACTATCTGCACCACGCTCCCGGCGGCACGCCCTACGACAACCCGAACGCGATGGGCGAGGCCCTGATCGCGGCGGCGGCCGAGGCGGGCATTCGCATCACCCTGCTGGACACGGCCTATCTCGCGGCCGGATTCGGTGAGAGGCCCAGTCGTCACCAGCTCCGCTTCTCCGACACGACGGCCGAGGCCTGGGCCGAGCGGGCCTCCCTCCTCAAAGGTGACGAGCACGCGCTGATCGGCGCGGCGATCCATTCCGTACGCGCCGTCCCCGCCGGGCAGCTCGCCACGGTCGCGCAGTGGGCCGAGGAACGGCAGGCCCCGCTGCACGTCCACCTCTCCGAGCAGACCGCGGAGAACGACGCCTGCCTCGAGGCCCACGGCCGCACGCCCACCCGGCTCCTCGCCGACCACGGCGTCCTCGGCCCGCGGACGACCGGCATCCACAACACGCACCTGACCGCCGAGGACATCGTGCTGCTCGGCGCCTCGCGCACGGGCACCTGCATGTGCCCCACCACCGAACGCGACCTCGCCGACGGCATCGGACCTGCGGCAGCCCTCCAGAAGGCGGGCTCCACGCTCTCGCTGGGCAGCGACAGCCACGCCGTGATCGACCTCTTCGAGGAGGCCAGGGCGATGGAGCTCAACGAGCGGCTGCGCACCCAGGCGCGCGGTCACTGGACGGCGGCCGCGCTGCTCAGGGCGGCGTCCGCCGACGGGCACGCCGCCCTGGGCCGTCCGGAGGCCGGCGCGCTCGAACCGGGTGCGCCCGCCGATCTCGCCACTGTGGCGCTGGACTCGGTCAGAACGGCGGGGCCGGTACCCCGGCTGGCTGCGGAGACAGCCGTATTCGCCGCCTCCGCAGCCGATGTCCGGCACACCGTGGTGGCGGGGCGGCACATCGTCCGCGACGGCCGGCACGCACTGGTCGAGGATGTGCCGGGAGCGCTCGCATCGGCGATCGCCGCCCTGCGCGGCTGAGAGCCTGTCGGGCGTAGCCCCCGCGCCGGGCCCCGGCCGTCCGGCCCACCACCCACCCAGGCCGAGACCCCCCGGCGGCCCCGCCGGCCGAACACGACGAAAGCTGCCTCCGGATGACGACGACCACGACGACCGCCATCACCCACATCGCGAACCTGGTCACCAACGACCCCTCCCTCGGTGACGGGACCCCCCTGGGCCTGATCCAGGACGCGGCCGTCGTCATCGAGGGCGACCGCATCGTGTGGACCGGTGAATCAAGCAGAACACCTGCCACTGACAACGCCGTCGACGCCGGGGGCCGGGCCGTCGTCCCCGGCTTCGTCGACTCCCACTCCCACCTGGTCTTCGCCGGGGACCGCACCGCCGAGTTCAACGCCCGTATGTCCGGCCGTGCCTACTCCGCCGGCGGCATCCGCACCACCGTGGCCGCGACCCGCGCCGCCTCCGACGAGGAGCTCTCCGCCAACGTCGCCCGCTACCTGGCCGAGGCGCTCCGGCAGGGCACCACCACCTTCGAGACCAAGTCCGGCTACGGCCTCACCGTCGAGGACGAGGCGCGCGCCCTGCGCATCGCCGCCCGCCACACCGACGAGGTCACCTACCTCGGCGCCCACATCGTGCCCCCCGACTACGCCGACGACCCCGCCGGCTACGTGGAGCTGGTCACCGGCCCGATGCTGGAAGCCTGTGCCCCGCACGCCCGCTGGATCGACGTCTTCTGCGAGCGGGGCGCCTTCGACGAGGACCAGGCACGCACCATCCTCACCGCAGGCCTGGCCAGGGGTCTGCAACCTCGTGTCCACGCCAATCAGCTGGGGCACGGGCCCGGCGTCCTGCTCGCGGTCGAACTCGGTGCCGCGTCCGCCGACCACTGCACGCACCTCACCGACGCCGACCTCGAAGCGCTCGGCCAGGGCGACACGGTCGCCACCCTGCTGCCCGGCGCGGAGTTCTCGACCCGCGCCGCCTGGCCGGACGCCCGCCGTATCCTCGGCGCGGGCGCCACCGTGGCACTGTCCACGGACTGCAACCCGGGCTCCTCGTTCACCTCGTCCATGCCGTTCTGCATCGCCCTCGCCGTAAGAGACATGGGCATGACCCCCGATGAAGCGCTCTGGTCCGCCACCGCCGGGGGCGCCGCCGCGCTGCGCCGCACCGACGTCGGCCGCATCACCCCAGGGGCCCGCGCCGACCTCGTACTCCTCGACGCGCCGAGCCACGTCCACCTCGCCTACAGGCCGGGGGTCCCCCTGGTCCGCGCGGTGTGGAGGAGCGGCAGGCAGGTCGTCTGACCGGTCCGGCGGGCGGACCGGCGGAGGTCCGCGGGTGGCAAGGAAGCCCGAGCACGGGCGAATCCGGCACTGCCATGCGGAAGGACCCGCCCGTCGACCGGGTCGGGTCCTTCCGCAAGGCTGTTCCGTGGTGCTCGGAGCCACCGGTCACTCGTCGATGGTCAGGCCCTTCCTGAGCTTGACGAGCGTCCGGGAGAGCAGCCGGGACACGTGCATCTGCGAGATGCCGAGCTCTTCACCGATCTCGGACTGCGTCATGTTGGCGACGAAGCGCAGCGACAGGATCGTGCGGTCGCGTGTCGGCAGCGAGGCGATGAGCGGCTTGAGCGACTCGACGTACACGATGCCTTCGAGGCCGTCGTCCTCGTAGCCGATGCGGTCCGCGAGAGCGCCCTCGCTGCCGTCGTCGTTGTCGTCGAACTTGGCGTCCAGGGAGCTCGCGGTGTACGCGTTGCTCGCGGTCATGCCCTCGACGACCTCGTCCCGGCCGATGCCGAGCCGCTCGGCGAGTTCGGCGACCGTGGGCGCGCGGTCCAGCTTCTGGGCCAGTTCGTCGCCCGCCTTGGCGAGGTCGAGCCGCAGCTCCTGGAGCCGGCGCGGGACGCGCACGGACCAGCTGGTGTCGCGGAAGAAGCGCTTGATCTCGCCGATGATGGTGGGCATCGCGAACGTCGGGAACTCGACGCCCCGGCTGAGCTCGAAGCGGTCGATCGCCTTGATCAGGCCGATCGTGCCGACCTGGACGATGTCCTCCATCGGCTCGCTGCGCGAGCGGAACCGGGCGGCGGCGAACTTGACCAGTGCGAGGTTGAGTTCGACGAGGGTGTTGCGGACGTACGCGTACTCGTGCGTGCCCTCCTCGAGGGCTTCGAGTCGTACGAAGAGCGTCTTCGACAACGCCCTGGCGTCGACCGCGCCGATCCCGGCGTAGTGCGGGATCTCGGGGAGGCCGTCGAGCCCTTCGTCCGGGCAGTTGTCCTCGGCGGTCCGGTCGGCCGTGGTGCCGACGGTGTCTGTGGTGCCGGTGCGCTGGCCGGATACGGCGCTCGCTGCAGCGGAGTCGGAATCGGTCGGTCCCTGGGGACATGCCGACGTCGCGATACGGGTACGCGATACGTCGAGCCGGGGTGACATGGGTCTCCTCCATCGTTCTCGGCATATGGCTGCCGATGCCCATACGTGTTCCTGCGGTGAAGCGGCGCCTCCGAAGCCGATCGGGTTCCTGGTGGTGATGTCCCTCTACCCATACCCGGTCCGAGCCTTGAGTTACAAGCGCCAAATCAGCGCGTATGTCCGGTTTATGGAGTTCTTCGACTACCCTGTGGCGAGGGAAACGCGTAATGTTTCACGCACGTCGGGGGTAGCCACGATGAAGCCGCGCACACAGGGTGCCGCGGGTAGTGACGGACGGCGAAGAGGAACAGCGATGGACCGCGGGACGGTCGGGAGCGCGAACCGGGGTCGGCTGAATGTCGAGGTCCGCACCGAAGGGCGCAGCGAAGTCGTGACGCCGGCGGGTGAGCTCGATCACCACACCGCCGATCTGCTCAGGGAACCCCTGGAGAACGCGATCGAGCAAGGGCGTACGCGCCTGGTGGTCGACTGCGCGCGGCTCGACTTCTGTGATTCCACTGGACTGAACGTGCTGCTGGGCGCGCGCCTCCAGGCCGAGACCGCCGGCGGTGGGGTCCACCTGGCCGGAATGCAGCCCGTGGTGGCCCGCGTCTTCGAGATCACGGGAGCGGAAGCGGTCTTCACCGTGCACGCTTCGCTCGAAGACGCTCTGAACAGCTGATAAGGGCACTCCTCATGCCTTTCCCCGGCCTCTGTGGCCCCGACTGTCGCCCGAGTCACGCTGTTGGCGTAGGCGAAGTGGGTGTTGTCACCATTCGGCAGGGCAGGAGAGACCCGTCGGGGTCAGCAAGCCCGCACACTCTGTATCTGGTCAATATCTGTTCGTGGCAACACGGTGAATCGGTGAGGTGAAGCGCTGATGAGCACCACCCGGCAGCATCCGCCGGGCGGCCTCGGCCGCGAGCCGGACGGTACGGGCACTGGCTCTGCCGCTCCGGCCGACCGGCAGTGGCGCACGCTCTCGCTGAGGGACGCCAGTGGCATCGTGCCCACGGCCCGCGACTTCGCCCGGCAGGCACTCCATGACTGGGGCTGGCTGCCGGCGACGGGAGCGGACCGGCGTGCCGCCGCCGAGGACGTCCTCCTGGTCGTCTCCGAGCTGGTGACGAACGCCTGTCTGCACGCGGGCGGTCCCGAGGAGATCCGTCTCGGCCACTCGCCCAAAGCGCTCAGGGTCGAGGTCATGGACGGTGGCGCGGGCCAGCCCACGCCGCGTACCCCGCACCGCGCCGGGCGCCCGGGCGGGCACGGCATGTTCATCGTGCAGCGGCTGTGCCTGGACTGGGGTGTGACCCGCACGCCGGACGGCCCAGGCAAGACCGTCTGGGCGGAGCTCGCCGCACCCGCGTAGCCCACGAGCCGTCCTCGCGCGTCACGGACGAGCGAGCGGACCGCCCCAAGCGGAGTCACGGACGTCCCACGCAGACGGATCAGGGCCGCCGCACCGGATCGGTGCGGCGGCCCTGTCGTGTGTCCGGACGGGCCGGTGTCAGCGGACGTTGCCCATGAGGGCCTTGACCTTGCCGCGGTACATGAAGATCGCCACACCGGCGACTGCCGCGAGGGCGGCCTGAAGGGCCACGATGCCGGTGCCGTTCAGGTCGACTCCCGCGATGGACAGCAGACCTGTGGTGCAGTCACCCGCGGTCACGGCCAGGAACCAGATACCCATCATCTGGCTGGCGTACTTGGCCGGAGCCATCTTCGTGGTGACCGAGAGGCCGACCGGTGAGAGCGTCAGCTCCGCGACGGTCTGCACGAAGTAGATCGCGACGAGCCACAGCGCGGCGGCCTTGTGGCCGTCGCCCGCGATGGTCAGCGGCGCCAGGAAGAGGAAGAACGACGCACCGACGAGCACCAGACCGGAGCTGAACTTCACGATCGTGCTGGGTTCCTTGCCCCGCCGGTTCAGCGCGATCCAGAAGGCGGCGAAGACCGGGGCCAGCGCCATGATCAGGACCGGGTTGACCGACTGGTACCAGGAGACGGGGAAGTCCCACCCGAGGACGGAGTTCTTCGCCGACGCGTCTGCGAAGATCGCGAGGGTCGAACCGCCCTGGTCGTAGATCATCCAGAAGATGGCGGCGGCCACGAAGAACCAGATGTATCCGGACATCTTCTTCTGCTCGGCGTCGCTGAGGTCCTTGTCGCGCTTGATGCGCGCCAGGACCACGACCGGGATGACCAGACCGGCGATGGTGATCGGGACCAGCAGCCAGTTGAGCGTGTAGACGCCGGTGACGACCGTGCCGATGTAGAAGACGGCCGCGACGCCCAGCCAGATCATCGACTTGCGCAGCGTGGCGGCGCGTTCGTCGGCGGAGAGCGGCTTGGGCACGACCAGGCTGCGCTTGTCCAGGTGGCGGGTGCCGAGCAGGAACTGGGCGACGCCGAGCCCCATGCCGACGGCCGCGAGCGCGAACCCGAAGTGCCAGTTCACGTCCTCGCCGACGGTGCCGATGATCAGCGGTGCGGCGAAGGCACCCATGTTGATGCCCATGTAGAAGATCGTGAAGCCACCGTCACGGCGCGGGTCGTCCGGGCCGTCGTAGAGGTGGCCGACCATCGTGGAGATGTTGGACTTCAGCAGACCGGAGCCGATCGCGACCAGGCCGAGTCCGGCGAAGAACGTTCCCTGGGTCGGCAGGGCCAGCGTCACGTGGCCGAGCATGATGACGCCGCCGGCGATGGCGACGGTCTTGCGCGGACCCCAGACACGGTCGCCGAACCAGCCGCCGGGCATGGCGAGCAGATACACCAGCGACAGGTAGACCGAGTAGATCGCCGTGGCCGTGGCGGGGTTCATGTGAAGCCCGTTGGGAGCGATCAGGTAGAGCGGGAGGAGGGCGCGCATGCCGTAGTAGCTGAAGCGCTCCCACATCTCCGTCATGAAGAGAGTGGCCAGGCCGCGGGGGTGGCCGAAGAAGGTCTTCTGCGAACCAGTCGTACTGGCCGAGGCCTTCGTCAGGCTTGACGCCATGGTCGATCCTTGCTGGTCGGGACGCGCCGCCTCGAAAGCGATACGCGCCCGGTGGGGGGTAGCCGGCACCGTCGCGGACGTGTCCCGCCCCCGACGCCTCGAGGGGATCCGATCCGGTCGCCCGCTCCGTGGAGGAGTTCGGGTGCGGAGTCGTGGGGGACAGACCGCTCCGGGATCCACGCCCGGCGTGCGTCGTCGCGCTCCGGGCCCGGCCCACAGGTCATTCACTGATGGGGGCCGGTGAGGGGACCGGCCCATACACAAAAGCGACCCTTGGCACGAAAAGCTGCCCAAAGGTCCTTCGGTGGTGCAACAGGCGTTGAGAAACCATACGGCATGACACGCGGTGATACGGAAGGACTTGAGGCGTGGATCACAGGCCCTGATGGAACCAAGGTCCCACATTCAAAGGTCTCTGACCGATTCGTGGCCCTAACCCGCAGGGTCCGCTGAGTGCTTCACCTGGGCGGTCCCGCGCGGACTACCATCACTGCATGACCCGTGTACTGCTCGCCGAGGACGACGCATCCATCTCGGAGCCACTGGCCCGTGCCCTGCGCCGGGAGGGCTACGAGGTCGAGGTCCGCGAGGACGGTCCGACCGCACTCGACGCCGGACTCCAGGGGGGCGTCGACCTGGTCGTCCTCGACCTGGGACTGCCCGGCATGGACGGCCTGGAGGTCGCGAGGCGGCTGCGGGCCGACGGTCACGCCGTACCGATCCTGGTGCTGACCGCCCGGGCCGACGAGGTCGACACCGTGGTCGGCCTGGACGCCGGGGCCGACGACTACGTCACCAAGCCCTTCCGCCTGGCCGAGCTCCTCGCCAGGGTCCGCGCCCTGCTGCGCCGCGGTGCCACCGAGCCCGCCCCGCAGCCCGCCACCCACGGCGTCAGGATCGACGTCGAGTCCCACCGTGCGTGGATGGGCGACGAGGAACTCCAGCTCACCGCCAAGGAGTTCGACCTGCTGCGGGTCCTCGTGCGGGACGCCGGCCGGGTCGTCACCCGCGACCAGCTGATGCGTGAGGTCTGGGACACCACCTGGTGGTCGTCGACCAAGACCCTCGACATGCACATCTCCTGGCTGCGCAAGAAGCTCGGCGACGACGCGGCCAACCCGCGCTACATCGCCACCGTGCGGGGCGTCGGCTTCCGGTTCGAGAAGAGCTGACGTACAGAGACACTCATGCGCCGCCGACTGATCAACTCCACGCTCGCCGTGGTGCTCGTCGTGATCGCCGTCTTCGGCGTGTCCCTCGTCATCGTCGAGACCCGGACCATCAGCAACAGCGCGCAGGAGAGCGTCGATTCCGAAGCCTTCCGGCTGATCAGCGTGGTCGAGAGCCGCCTGCTCGGTGCCGAGCGCATCACCCCCGGAGTGCTGTCCGAGCAGGTTGACCCCAGCCGGTACGCCCGTGTCGAGATCCCGGGACGTTCCCCGATCGAGGTCGGCGAGCGCCCCGACGGCGGCGTCATCCGCAGCACCGAGACGGGGGAGCAGGGCGAGAAGGTCACCGTCGAGGAGTCCCGCTCCGCCGTGACCCGGGAGGTCGGCCGGACCCTGATGATCATCGGGGCGGTCGCCCTGCTCGCCATCGTCTCCGCGGTGCTCCTCGCCGTACGCCAGGCCAACAGGCTGACCTCTCCGCTCATCGACCTCGCCGAGACGGCCGAGCGCCTCGGCTCGGGCGACCCGCGCCCCCGGCACAAGCGGTACGGCGTGACGGAGCTGGACCGGGTCGCCGACGTCCTGGACTCCTCCGCGGAGCGCATCGCGAGGATGCTGACGGCGGAGCGCCGCCTCGCCGCGGACGCGTCCCATCAGCTCCGTACGCCTCTGACGGCCCTGTCCATGCGCATCGAGGAGATCTCGGTCACAGACGATCCGGACACGGTGAAGGAAGAGGCGAACATCGCGCTCACCCAGGTCGAACGCCTCACGGACGTGGTGCAGCGGCTGCTGACCAATTCGCGTGACCCACGCACCGGCTCTGCCGTCGTCTTCGACCTCGACGAGATCGTCAAGCAGCAGATCGAGGAGTGGCGCCCCGCCTACCGGAGCGCGGGCCGCGCCGTCGTCTGCTCGGGCAAGCACGGACTGACCGCGGTCGGCACCCCCGGTGCGGTGGCGCAGGTGCTCGCCGCGCTGATCGAGAACTCGCTGATGCACGGGGGCGGAACGGTCGCCCTGCGCACCCGGGTCGCCGGCAACCAGGTCGTCGTCGAGGTGACCGACGAGGGGCCCGGTGTCCCCGCCGACCTCGGCGCGCGGATCTTCGAACGCACCATCAGCGGCCGCAACTCCACCGGGATCGGCCTCGCGGTGGCCCGTGACCTCGCGGAGGCCGACGGGGGGCGGCTCGAACTGCTCCAGCAGCAGCCCCCGGTCTTCGCCCTCTTCCTCAGCCGGGTCGCCCCGAACCGCGCGGAATCCGCGCGACCGGTGCGCTGACCTGAGGGCACCCGGCCGCGGAAGGCCCGCACGTCATGGACGGTGTGCGGTTCAGTGGGCCATGGGCCCCGGTGCTACCTCGTCGGTGGGCCGCCGCTGCCCCAGAAATCGCTCCGTGTCGAGCACGGCCTCCTCGGCGGGCAGCGCCTTGAAGACCCAGGTGCGGTACGACCAGAAGCGGAACAGTGTGGCGATCCCGATCCCGAGGATCTTGAAGACGTTGCTCTGGACCGGACTGTTCCACCCGAAGCCGTACGTCGCCGTGTACAGCAGACCCGTCTCGATCACCGCACCGACGGCACTGAACAGCAGGAACAGCATCAGTTCCCGGGTCCGGCCGGTCTTGTCGCGGTCCCGGTAGGTCCAGTACCGGAAGCCCACGTAGTTGAAGAGGATGGCGACGACCGTCCCCAGCAGCCCGGCGCGCACCACCGGGATGTCGGTGGTGCGCCAGATCAGGTTGGACACGGCGATGTTGACGACCAGCCCGAGTGCGCCCACCGCGCCGAACTTGGCGACCTCCCGGGCCAGCAGATCAAGCCGGGTCCGCAGTGCGCCCCGTTCGCTCATGGTGATCGCTCAGCCCCGTCCGTTCGGTTTCGTCAACCCGGCCATGCTAGGGCCTCTCGTTTGGATCATGCTGGGTTCGGTCAGGGTGAAGGGACCTCCCGCGCGCCCGATACCCTGGAGACGTGACGTTTCCTGTAGTCGGCATGGTCGGCGGCGGTCAGCTCGCCCGTATGACCCACGAGGCGGGCATCCCCCTCGGCCTCAAGTTCAAGCTCCTCAGTGACACCCCGCAGGACTCGGCGGCCCAGGTGGTGAGCGAGGTCGTCGTCGGCGACTACCGCGACCTGGAGACGCTGCGCGCCTTCGCGCGCGGCTGCGACGTGATCACCTTCGATCACGAGCACGTGCCCACCGAGCACCTGCGGGCCCTGGAAGCGGACGGCATCCCCGTACGCCCCGGCCCCGACGCCCTGGTGCACGCCCAGGACAAGGGGGTGATGCGCGCCAAGCTCACGGAGATCGGCGCGCCGTGCCCCCGCCACCGCATCGTCCGGGACGCGGCCGACGCCGCCGCCTTCGCCGAAGAGGTGGGGGGCTTCCCGGTCATCCTGAAGACGGTCCGCGGCGGTTACGACGGCAAGGGCGTGTGGGTGGTGCGCTCCGAGGCGGAGGCCGCCGAGCCCTTCAGGGCCGGTGTCGGGGTCCTCGCCGAGGAGAAGGTCGACTTCGTCCGGGAGCTCGCCGCCAACATCGTGCGCTCTCCGCACGGCCAGGCCGTCGCCTACCCCGTCGTCGAGTCCGTGCAGGTCGACGGGGTCTGCGACACCGTCATCGCCCCGGCACCCGACCTGGACGAGCGCCTCGCAGGCGAGGCCCAGCAGCTGGCGCTGAGGATCGCCGCCGAGCTCGGCGTGGTGGGCCACCTCGCGGTCGAGCTCTTCGAGACGCGTGACGGACGCATCCTCGTCAACGAGCTGGCGATGCGTCCGCACAACTCCGGCCACTGGACCCAGGACGGCGCGGTCACCTCGCAGTTCGCCAACCATGTGCGGGCCGTCCTGGACCTCCCGCTCGGCGACCCGCGCCCGCGCGCCACCTGGACGGTCATGTGCAACGTCCTTGGCGGCGACTACCCGGACATGTACCAGGCGTACCTGCACTGCATGGCGCGCGACCCGCAGCTCAAGATCCACATGTACGGCAAGGACGTGAAGCCCGGTCGCAAGGTCGGCCACGTCAACACCTACGGCGAGGACCTGGCGGACGTGCGGGAGCGCGCCCGGCACGCGGCCGACTACCTGCGAGGAACGATCACCGAATGAGCGCCACCGCCTCCGGACCCGTCGTCGGGATCGTCATGGGCTCGGACTCCGACTGGCCCGTGATGGAAGCTTCCGCCAAGGCCCTCGACGAGTTCCAGATCCCCTACGAGGTCGACGTCGTCTCCGCCCACCGCATGCCGCACGAGATGATCGCGTACGGCGAGGAGGCGGCGGACCGCGGTCTCAAGGCGATCATCGCGGGGGCGGGCGGAGCGGCCCACCTCCCGGGCATGCTCGCCTCCGTCACCCCGCTGCCCGTGATCGGCGTGCCGGTCCCGCTGAAGTACCTCGACGGTATGGACAGCCTGCTGTCCATCGTCCAGATGCCGGCCGGGGTCCCGGTCGCCACGGTGTCCGTCGGCGGCGCGCGCAACGCGGGCCTGCTCGCCGCCCGCATCCTCGCCGCCCACGACGGCGAGCTGCTCGCGCGCATGAAGGACTTCCAGCAGGACCTCAAGGAGCAGGCGACGGAGAAGGGCAAGCGGCTGCGCGCCAAGACCCAGAGCGCGGACTCCTTCGGCTTCGGGAAGTAGACGATCCATGAGCATCCCCGGCAACCTCGAACGCGCCCGTCTGCTGCTCGCCGACCACCCCGTGGTCGACGGTCACAACGACCTCCCGTGGGCCCTGCGCGAACAGGTCGGCTACGACCTGGACGCCCGCGACATCGCCTCGGACCAGACCGGCGCCCTGCACACCGACATCCCGCGGCTGCGGGCCGGCGGCGTCGGCGCCCAGTTCTGGTCCGTCTACGTCGCACCCAGCCTCGCCGGTGACGACGCTGTCAGTGCCACGCTGGAGCAGATCGACGTCGTCGCGGAGATGCTCGCGCGCTACCCGGCCGACCTGCGGCGCGCCCTGACCGCCGACGACATGGAGAGGGCCCGCGCCGAGGGCCGCATCGCCTCCCTGATGGGCGCCGAGGGCGGCCACTCCATCAACAACTCCCTGGGCACCCTGCGCGCCCTGCACACGCTCGGTGTCCGCTACATGACGCTCACGCACAACGACAACACCGACTGGGCGGACTCGGCGACGGACTCCCCGCGCGTCGGCGGCCTGTCGGAGTTCGGCCGCGAGGTCGTGCGGGAGATGAACCGCATCGGCATGCTGGTCGACCTCTCGCACGTGGCGGCCACCACGATGCGGGACGCGCTCGCCACCTCCGTGGCGCCGGTGATCTTCTCGCACTCCTCGGCCCGCGCGGTCTGCGACCACCCGAGGAACATTCCCGACGACGTCCTGCGGATGCTCGCGGCCAACGGTGGCGTGGCCATGGCGACCTTCGTGCCGAAGTTCGTCCTGCCGGCGGCCGTGGAGTGGACGCTCGCCGCCGACCGCAACATGCGGGAGCACGGCCTGCACCACCTGGACACCACTCCCGCCGCCATGCGGATCCACGCGGACTTCGAAGCGGTCAACCCGCGCCCGATGGCCACCGTGGCGACGATCGCCGACCACCTCGACCACATGCGGGAGATCGCCGGCATCGACCATGTCGGCATCGGCGGCGACTACGACGGAACGGCCTTCCTCCCACTGGAGCTGGAGGACGTGTCGGGCTACCCGCACCTGATCGCGGAGTTGCTCACGCGCGGCTGGTCCGACAAGGACCTTGCCAAGCTGACCTGGCAGAACGCGGTCCGGGTCCTGCGCGACGCGGAAGCGGTCGCGGCCGACCTCGGCGCACGCGTCGGCCCGTCCCACGCGACGATCGACGCGCTCGACGGGCAGGGTCAGGCGTACTGACCCGCGCGGAGCTATGAGCGGGGCGGCCGATGAGGCCGCCCCCTCACCCGTGTCAGGCCTTCGGGCGTCCCATCGCCCGGTACGTCCATCCGGCGTCCCTCCACACCGACGCGTCCAGCGCGTTCCGGCCGTCCAGGATGATCCGCCGTCCGGCCGCCTCGCCCAGCGCCACCGCGTCCAGCTCCCGGAACTCACGCCACTCCGTCAGGTGCAGCACCACGTCGGCCCCGCGCACCGCGTCCAGCGCGGTGTCCGCGTAACCGAGCGTCGGGAAGAGCCGCCGGGCGTTGTCCATGCCCTTCGGGTCGAAGACCGTGACCTGACCGCCCTGGAGGTGGATCTGCCCGGCGACGTTCAGGGCCGGTGAGTCGCGTACGTCGTCGGAGTCCGGCTTGAACGTGGCGCCCAGCACCGCGACCCGGGTCCCGAGGAACGAGCCCCCGCCCACGGCTTCGCGGGCCAGCTCGACCATGTGACCGCGGCGGCGCATGTTGATGGAGTCGACCTCCCGCAGGAAGGTCAGTGCCTGGTCCGCGCCCAGCTCACCGGCGCGGGCCATGAAGGCCCGGATGTCCTTGGGCAGGCAGCCCCCGCCGAAGCCGATCCCGGCCCGCAGGAACTTCTTCCCGATGCGCTCGTCGTGGCCGATGGCCTCGGCGAGCTTCACCACGTCACCGTCGGCGGCCTCGCAGACCTCCGCCATGGCGTTGATGAAGGAGATCTTGGTCGCGAGGAAGGAATTGGCCGAGGTCTTGACCAGCTCGGCGGTCGGGAAGTCCGTCACCACGAAGGGCGAACCCTCGGCGACCGGGCCCGCGTACACCTCGCGCAGCAGCTTCTCGGCCCGCTCGCTCTCCACACCGACGACGATCCGGTCCGGGTGCAGGGTGTCCTTGACCGCGAAGCCCTCGCGGAGGAACTCGGGGTTCCAGGCCAGTTCGGCGTCCGTGCCCACCGGGGCCAGCTCGGCCAGCCGCCTGGCCAGCCGTGCGGCGGAGCCCACCGGCACGGTGGACTTGCCGACGACCAGGGCGGGGCGGGTCAGCTGCGGAGCCAGCGACTCGAAGGCGCTGTCCACGTAGCTCATGTCGCAGGCGTACTCACCGTGCTTCTGGGGGGTGTTCACACAGACGAAGTGGACGTCGCCGAAGGCCCCGATCTCCTCCCAGGAGGTGGTGAACCTCAGCCGCCCGGTCGAGCCCTCGATGCCGGCGACGTGCTTCTGCAGGATCTCCTCGAGCCCCGGCTCGTACATGGGCACCCGGCCCGCCGAGAGCATCTCGATCTTCTCGGGGACGACATCGAGCCCGAGGACTTCGAACCCCATCTCCGCCATGGCCGCGGCATGGGTGGCGCCGAGGTATCCGGTGCCGATCACGGTGATCCTGAGGGCCATGGGTGCTCCTGAACGATGCGGACAGACGTGCGGACCGAGCATATCCGGGGCCTGTGGAGGGCCTGTTCCGAGAGGGCTCCGCGCGCTGTCGGCAAGCTCACGTGTCCCGCCCGTATGCCTGGGCCGGGCACGGCCACTAAAATTCGGTTACTTAACGGTAGTTAGCATCCTTGGGGAGTGAACGTCTTGGCGGGTTCGACCGACTTCGACCTGTACCGTCCGGCCGAGGAGCACGACATGCTCCGCGAGACGATCCGTTCGCTCGCCGAGGCGAAGATCGGCCCGTTCGCCGCCGAGGTGGACGAGGAGGGGCGCTTCCCCAGGGAGGCCCTGGACGCCCTGGTCGCGTCCGACCTGCACGCGGTCCACGTTCCGGAGGAGTACGGCGGCGCGGGCGCAGACGCGCTCGCCACGGTCATCGTGATCGAGGAGGTCGCCCGCGTCTGCGCGTCCTCCTCCCTGATCCCGGCCGTGAACAAGCTGGGCTCGCTCCCGGTGATCCTCTCCGGCTCCGAGGCGCTCAAGAAGAAGTACCTCGGCCCGCTGGCCAAGGGTGACGCGATGTTCTCCTACGCCCTGTCCGAGCCGGACGCGGGCTCCGACGCGGCCGGCATGAAGACCAAGGCCGTCCGCGACGGCGACTTCTGGGTCCTCAACGGCGTGAAGCGGTGGATCACCAACGCGGGCGAGTCCGAGTACTACACGGTGATGGCCGTCACCGACCCGACCAAGCGCTCAAAGGGCATCTCGGCGTTCGTCGTCGAGAAGTCCGACGAGGGCGTCTCCTTCGGCGCCCCGGAGAAGAAGCTCGGCATCAAGGGCTCCCCGACGCGCGAGGTCTACCTCGACAACGTCCGCATCCCCGCCGACCGCATGATCGGCGAGGAGGGCACCGGCTTCGCCACCGCGATGAAGACCCTGGACCACACCCGCATCACGATCGCGGCCCAGGCTCTCGGCATCGCCCAGGGCGCCCTCGACTACGCCAAGGGCTACGTCCAGGAGCGCAAGCAGTTCGGCAAGCCGATCGCCGACTTCCAGGGCATCCAGTTCATGCTCGCCGACATGGCGATGAAGCTGGAGGCCGCCCGCCAGCTCACCTACGCGGCGGCCGCCAAGTCCGAGCGCCTCGACGGCGACCTGACGTTCTTCGGCGCCGCGGCCAAGTGCTTCGCGTCCGACGTCGCGATGGAGGTCACCACGGACGCCGTCCAGCTGCTCGGCGGCTACGGCTACACCCGCGACTACCCGGTCGAGCGCATGATGCGCGACGCCAAGATCACGCAGATATACGAGGGCACGAACCAGGTTCAGCGGATCGTGATGGCGCGGAACCTGCCGTAGCAGGATCTGTGCAGGTCAGAAGATGTACTGAAAACGGCCACTGACCCGCACAGACAACGCAGCCCCCGGCGTGATGCCGGGGGCTGTTGTCGTACACGGATCAGGCGACCTCTGTCGCCTCCGTGGGGTCGTCGGCGCCGGGCGTCGACATCGTCGCGATGGCGGCCCGGCCGCGCTGCTCGGCCCCTTCGAAGATGTAGTGGCAGTACTTCCTCAGTACGTTCGTGCTGCCGTGGCCCATCCAGTCGGCCACGTCGTTCTCGGGGACTCCGGCATACAGCAGTCGCGACCGGTAGTAGTGCCGCAGCGGGTGGACCATGCAGTACTTCACGGAAGGCCAAGGCGGCTTGAACAGTCGGCGCCAGAGCGACGAGCCCGCCGAACACCGGCGATTCGCCCGCTACCTCCAGGCCCTGCAGTCCGTCGCCGCGGCGGACGAAACCGACCTGCTGGCTGCTGTTCTGCGCGATGAGGAGACCAGCATGGCCGTCAGCGCGGTGAGCCGACACCTGGACCGCCGGGCCATCGAGCCAGTGCCCGACCTCTTCCTGGTAGGCCTCTGCGGCCGGTCGAGGCAGGGGCAGATGCCCGTGCGAAGATCGCGGCGTGAACGATCTGAGCTTCCGACTCGCTGACGATGCTGACGTTGCGGCTCTGGTGCGTCTGCGCGACGCCGCTGCCTGCTGGACGCTTACCCAGGGCGTCACTGGTCAGTGGCGGCCAGGAGAGCTGGGCGGCGACCACTTCCGCCGGATCATGGAGAGCGGGGAGGTTTGGCTCGCGGAGGCTGCCGATCGTGTGGTCGGGGCCTGGGAGCTGTGGTGGGAGGACGAGGACGCTTGGGGGCCGCAGCCTCCGACGGCCGGCTATGTGCACCGGCTGATGGTGGACCACAACAGTGTCCCGCCCGGGACAGGGCGGCAGCTTCTGCGAGTTGCGGAGCGCCGCGTGGCCGAGGCGGGCCGAGAGTCGGTGCGTCTGGACTGCCTCGCAGGCAATGTCCGCCTGAATGCGTACTACCTCAACGCCGGGTATCAGGTTGTCGGGCACAAGGAGGGCAAGCCGCAGCCGGGCGGCACGCCCAAGTCGTTCACGCTTCTCGAAAAGTCCGTACGCGACGGCGGGCAATAGGAGTCGCCTGGTCTCGCCCTGATCGGACGGGAGCAGCAGGATGCCCGGGTTGTCTCGGCGCGTGGTCAGCGTCGTCCGGCAGCCCTCTGTGAGGGAGATCGTCCGTCTCGTCGCGGCGGTTGCGGATCGTGGTGGCCGAGCAGGTCGTGCGGTTCGGTTAGCCACGATGGCCGTACAGGCAGGCCCCTCCGGTGATCACAGAGCGTCGCAACTCCATGATCGCCAAGACCTGTGCCTGCCTTGCTATCGGGGCCTCCATCGTGCCTATCTGCGCGACCTCTTACTCCTCGGTGAAAACGCCTTCCGCGGTGGTGGCGGTGACGGCGCGGCTGAACCACTGGCCCAGGAGGTGCAGGTCGTCGCAGCCGGCGATCCTCTTTCGCGCCTCGGAGGGGATGGCGACGCCGCGCAGTTCGAGCAACCGCAGGATGTCTTCGGCTCGGCCTTCGGCTCGGCCTTCGTCCCGGATTCCTTCGGAGAGGGGTGAGGTGTAGAAGGAGAGGTCCACGGCCACCAGGTTCCTCCATTGCTGTGCGGCGGGGCGGTTGCCCAGGCCTTGTGCGGTGAGTTCGACGAGCGGGTTCGCGATGCCAGAGGTCGGGGTGCTCCTGGAAGATGCGGTGCATCGCTTCGTGGGGTGAGCTGACCATGAAGGTCCATTCGGATCGTGGATTGGTGTAACCGCTGGTCAAGCGGCTGTCGGCAGGTCGGTGCGGCAGTGGCGGCAGTCGCGGCAGTGGCCGGGGTAGCGGGAGCGGAAGGCGCGGTCGCAGCGGTCGCAGTTCTGGAGCGGGATGACGATCGCGCCGGGGCGGGCGGGTGGCGCGAGGTCCTGGGCTCCGGGGAGCGGGGGCGGCAGGAGCGCGGTGATGCGGTGCCGCAGGAACTTCGCCGGGTGCTTCACGGGAACGGGCAGGTCGGCCGTGAGGGCGTGGCGGATGGTGTCGGGGTGGGCCTCGCGTTCCAGCCAGGCGGCGACGCCCGGGGCGAGCGTGTGGATATCGCCCTCGGTGAGACCGAGTTGAGGCGTGTGGCGGCGCAGGTCGGCCAGGACGGCGGCGGCTGTTCGCTGGAGTTCCGGGGTGAGCGTGTGCGGTTGCGGCAGCGGTGCGGGTGGTGTCGTGTGCGCGGTGGGCGGCGGGACGCGGGCCGGGGCCGGCTGCGATGCGGGCACGGGCTGCGGTGACACCGGCGGTGGTGGCCGGTCCTGCGACTGTGGTGAGGGTGCCGGGAGGGGCACCGGCGTGGGCTGCGGCACGCTGATGATCTCTGGCGCCGGTGCGGGGGCGTAAGACTGTCGGGCCGAGGTGTGCGGAGGGTGCGCGGTCTGCCCTCGTCGGTTCCGGGGCCTCGGGAGTGCTGCCGTCGCAGTGGAGGCGGCGGCGTCCGCGCCGGGCTGGTTGTACGAGACCGTGCGTGTCACGACGCGGCCGTCGGCGAGGCGTACGCGGCTGCGGTGCAGGTAACCGGTCGCCTCCAACTCCCGCAGGGCGGCGGCGATGCGGGTCTCGCTCTCCGGGAAACGCTCGGCGAGGCGCTTGATGCCGATCCTGGCTCCGGCCGGCAGCGACTGGATGTGCACGGCCAGGCCGATCGCGACGAGCGACAGGCCGCGGTGCTGGGCCAGGTGGTTGCCGATGACGGTGAAGCCCGCTGCGTGCCGGACGTTGGCGTGGATGACGCCGGACGACGGCGTGGAGTGCCTGGAAGAGCCGGGCCGGGCGCAGGGGGGGCGCGGTAATCTGCGGGGTATCCATCGGGAAGCGTTCTCTTCCTCGGTGGTCAGGCCCTCGATCGGGATTCGCAGTCCCGGCCGGGGGCCGTCTCATGTCTGTGGTGGTCGGGGCGAGCATATGCCTGGCAAGCCACTCCAAATCCAGCCCAGTTGCCATATGTCACCCGCGCGAGTGACGAGACCGAGATGGGGTCGGGTTTGGGTGGGGAGGGTGATTTCCCAAGTTCTTTAAAGGCTTATGCGTCGTGGGGCGCCGCGTCGCGGCTCACCGGGTCGTGGGTTTCCGCGACCCGGTGGCGTCGGTCACGGTGCGAGGTCGAGTGCGGACCAGACGGTCTTTTGCGCGCCGTGGTGAGCAAGTGGGCGAGCCTGGTGCCTCGGCTGGTGGGGAGAGCGGGACGCGGCACCTTCTCGCTGGGAGCCTGCGGGCGCGAGTACGCCGGCGGCCAACCCCTCCGGGAGGCTCAAGGCGCGAAGACAGACGTTCTGGGGAAACAGGAAGATCCGGACGGTTCGCCGTCCGGATCTTCCTCGACGCCTGTGGGTCAGTTGCCCCTGACCGTGACCTTCTCGTCGTTCCTCAGCTGCTCCACGAGCTGCTTGACCTTGGCCTTGTCCCAGACCAGGTTGCCGCCCACGCTGCCCGAGATCGGTATGTTCATCGACGTGCCCTCGCCGCCCGTGACGCCCTTCATGGCGAGGAACATCTTGCCGAGCGACCAGAGCGACATGTCTTTGTCGACGACCAGCGTGTCCAGGCCCGCGCCCAGCGTCGGGTAGAGCTTGAAGGGGTTGAGGACCGTGGACGGCGTCGCCGTCTGGGAGGCAAGGGCCGCGAGGAACTTCTGCTGGTTCTTCGTGCGGTCCAGGTCGCTGCCCGCGAACGCGTACCGGGTGCGGACGAAGGCGAGGGACTGCTCACCGTTCAGCGTCTGCTTGCCGGCCTGGAAGTCGGCACCGGAGTTCTTGTCCTTGAAGGCCTTGGGGATGTCCAGCTCGACGCCGCCGATCGCGTCCACGATCTTGGCGAAGCCGCCGAAGCCGATCTCGACGTAGTGGTCGATGCGCAGCCCGGTGTTGAACTCGACCGTGCGGACCAGCAGCTCGGGGCCGTCCTCGGCGTACGCGGCGTTCAGCTTCACCTGGCGGCCGGTGCCCTTGAAGGTCTTGCCGGACTCCGAGCCCACGAAGCTGGGGATCTCGACGTTGGAGTCGCGGGGCAGAGAGATCAGCGTCGGCCCGTTGGAACCGTCGTGCAGGATCAACATCGAGTCGGTCCGCTTGCCCTCCGCGGATCCGGTGTGCAGCTTCTTCTTGTCCTCGGCGGTCAGGCCCTCGCGGCTGTCGGAGCCCACGATCAGGTAGTTCGTGCCGTCGCCCTCGGAGGGGCGGTCGATGACCTTCGAGAGGTCCACGTCGCGCTTGAGCTTGCCGTCGGCCCAGAAGTACGTGCCCACGGACACGGCGAGCACCACGACGACCAGGGTCAGCACGCCGACCTTGATGCGCCGGCCCCAGTTCGGGGCGGGGCGGGGCCGGACGTAGCCGCCGTCACCGCCGTAGCCGCCACCGCCGTGACCGCCGCCTCCGTGACCACCGCCGCCATGACCGCCGCCGTAGACCTGGCCCGTGTTGTAGCCGCTGTCGTAGCCGGGGCCGTCGTCGTAACCCTGTCCCTGCTGCGGCGGGATGCGCGGCGGGGACTGCGGGGGCGCCGGGCGCCGCCGGACGTGCGGCATGGCGCGGGCGCCCTCGGGCTGCGGGCTGCCACTGCCGCGCCCGTAGCCATCGCCGGGTCCGCCGTTACGTCCTTCGGGCCAATCGCTCATGCGGACAAGTGTGCCGCCTCGACCTGTGGCTCTTACAGGGTGTACGTGGGATCGGGTCACGGCTGTTGCCAAGCTGATGCAATGCAACCGGGTGCAAGCCCCCGCATAAGGTGGACGGTATGACAGATCAGCCCCAGCCACCGGAGAGCGATGTTCCGGCCAAGCCGACCGCGGCCTCCCGGACCACCCTCAGCCACATCATGACGGGCAGCGACACCAATCTCCTGGGCACGGTGCACGGCGGCGTGATCATGAAACTGGTCGACGACGCGGCCGGAGCGGTCGCCGGCCGGCACTCCGGTGGCCCGGCGGTGACGGCCTCGATGGACGAGATGGTCTTCCTGGAGCCGGTCCGGGTGGGTGACCTTGTTCACGTACGCGCCCAGGTGAACTGGACCGGGCGGTCCTCGATGGAGGTCGGCGTCCGGGTCATGGCCGAGCGGTGGAACGAGTCCACCCCGGCCCAGCAGGTCGGCAGCGCGTACCTGGTGTTCACAGCGGTGGACGAGGACGGCAAGCCGCGGCGGGTGCCGCCGGTGGCGCCGGAGACGGAGCGGGACAAGCGCCGCTACCAGGAGGCGCAGATCCGGCGGACGCACCGCCTCGCCAGGCGGCGCGCGATCAAGGAGCTCCGGGAGCAGCGCGCCGCCGAGGGCATCGACGACTGAGGGGGCGCACCGCGCGTCCGTCTCCCGGCGCCGCGAGGGCCTGCCTCAGGTACTCCTGCCGGGCCGGCCGGTCACGGGCAGACCACCTGGTCGCCCGTGACCGTGCCGAACTCGCCGCGCTGAGGGTTTTCGGCCTTCACCTGCCGCACCTTGGTGAAGTCCGACCCGGCGATGACCTTCATGGTCCCGCCCTGCCCCTTCACCGCCCTCAGCTCGCATCCGGGCAGGGCGGTGGCCAGGGACCTGGCCGACCGGTCCCACCGCGGGTCGTAACTGACGATGGTCCGCGCCAGATCGCCCGTACCGCCGCTCAGCGGAGCCCGGGTGGTGTTGAAACCCGTACCGCGCAGCCCCGCGTCGACGTCCTGACCGAGCCCGTCCTTGGGCGTGCCGTTGTAGACCTGCACCCGGATCTGCTCCGGGGCCACGCCGACGACGGTCGCCCTGGGCTGCTTCGGCAGCTGCGGCGCGAGCGGCCGGTCCTCGCGCAGGGCGCGAAACAGCTTGTCCGACTTCCGCGTGTCCCACTTCACGGTGGAGCCGATGCCCTTGACCTGGAATCCCTCCTCCTGGAGGGGTACGGAGGCGAACTCGGACGAGGCCGGGGTGAAGCCGCGCATGGCCTTGCCGAGCTGCAGCATCTGCTCCGTCCCGAAGCCCTTGTCGGCGCGCACCGATTCGAGCATCGACGAGGCGACCTGCTGGAACTTCACCGGGTTCATCAGCACACCGCTGCTGGTCGTCTGCTTGATCAGCGCGGCCATGAACTTCTGCTGGCGCTGCATCCGGCCCAGGTCGGACGCTCCGTCCAGGTGGCGGGAGCGCACGTACTGCAGCGCCCGGCCGCCGTCCAGCCGGTGGGTGCCGGCCGTCAGGTCGAGCCCGGTGTACGTGTCCTTCAGCGGCTTGGCGGTGCAGATATCCACCCCGCCCAGGGTGTCGACGGTCTTCATGAAGCTGGTGAAGTCGACCTCCAGGTAGTGGTCGATCTTGACCCCGGTCATCTCCTCGACCGTCCGCACGGTGAGGTGCGGTCCGCCCTCGGCGTAGGCGGCGTTGAGCTTCACCGGGTGCGCGGCGTGCTGCTTGCCGGTGGTCCGGTCGGTGTGCGCCGGGAGTTCGGCGTAGCTGTCGCGCGGGAGGCTGACGACACTGGCGCGCTGCTTGTCCGCCGAGAGGTGGACGAGCATGAGGGTGTCGGTGCAGTGGCAGGGTGCGCCGCCCAGCCTGTACTTCTTCTTCTCCGACTTGGTGATCTTGTCGCGGCCGTCGGTGCCGACGAGCAGGAGATTCAGGCCGTGTCCGCCCTGAGGGCGGTTCTTCATGTCCTTGAAGGGGTCGACACGGTCGATCCCTGTCTCCAGACCACTCACCACCGCATGGCCGATACCGCCGGCGCCGAGTACCAGCACCGACAGCCCGGTGACGACCCTCATGCCCCACCGGGGTGCGGTCTTCCGGCCGCCGCGCTTGCGCCCGCGGCCGCCGGGCTTGGACGGCCGGGCGGGCCGGCGCTGCGGTGCAGCGGTGCGGGGGTGCGGTGGACGGGGCGATCGGTGCGGCGTGGGCACGGGGGACACCTCCGCGGTGCGAGTGGGACTTTCGCACGGTAGGCCCATACGATCTGCAGACCGGCAACAGAGTCGGCGGCGCGCGCCGCAGTCCCCCGTTCGCGGTAACGTGGCGGCCGAATCACGCCACCTCCTGGGGTGCGAAACCCCCGGAAGCCCTGGCACCCCCGAGGACCCCCCGAGGACCACATGTCTGCCGCGCAGCACCCCGCCGTCTCCGTGATCATGCCGGTACTCAACGAGGAACGCCATCTCAGGAACTCGGTCCGGCACATCCTGGAGCAGGAGTACGCCGGTGAGATGGAGGTCGTGATCGCCCTCGGCCCCTCGAACGACCGTACGGACGAGATCGCGGCCGAGCTGGTCCGGGAGGACTCCCGGGTCCACACGGTGCCCAACCCCACCGGCCGCACACCTGCCGCGCTCAACGCCGCGATAAAGGCGTCCAGCCACCCGATCGTGGTGCGCGTGGACGGCCACGGCATGCTCTCGCCGAACTACATCGCGACCGCCGTCCGGCTCCTGGAGGAGACCGGCGCGCAGAACGTCGGCGGCATCATGCACGCCGAGGGCGAGAACGCCTGGGAGGAGGCCGTCGCCGCCGCGATGACCTCGAAGATCGGCGTCGGCAACGCGGCGTTCCACACCGGTGGGAACGCGGGCCCCGCCGAGACCGTCTATCTGGGGGTCTTCCGCCGCGAGGCGCTGGAGCGGGCGGACGGCTACAACGTCGAGTTCATCCGCGCCCAGGACTGGGAGCTGAACTTCAGGATCCGGGAGGCGGGCGGCCTCATCTGGTTCTCGCCGGAGCTGAAGGTCCAGTACCGTCCGCGGCCCAGCGTCCGCGCGCTCGCCAAGCAGTACAAGGACTACGGCCGCTGGCGCCATGTCGTCGCCCGCTACCACTCCGGCTCCATCAACCTGCGCTACCTGGCACCGCCGACCGCCGTCTGCGCCATCGCCGCGGGCATCGTCGTCGGCGCCGCGATCACCCCGTGGGCGTTCGTGGTCCCGGCGGGATACGCCGCGGCGATCGTCGCCGGGTCACTCCCCGCGGGCAAGGGCCTCCCGCTGAAGGCGCGGGCGCAGATCCCCGTGGCCCTGGCCACCATGCACATGTCCTGGGGCTACGGCTTCCTGACCAGCCCGCGATCGCTCGCGAGGAAGGTCATCGCCGGCCGCCGACCGGCCGTCGTCGGTGAGCAGGTGGTCTGACCGCACCACACATATGGGACAGGCCCCGCCGGCGCCGGCGGGGCCTGTCCCATATGCG
>NZ_JBHVCT010000063.1:0-39818 GCF_042803195.1 Streptomyces sp. NPDC057428 | reverse complement strand
TCAGCGCCTCGACCACGCCCACAAGACCGCGCTCGCCCTGGTCCGCGAGCACGATGTCATCGCGCACGAGAACCTGACGATCCGCAGCATGGTCAAGGCCGTCGCGCCGAAGGACCAGCGTCCGGAGACGTTCCTGAAGCTCGCCTGGCAGTTCTTCGAGTGCTTTCCACAGCTCTCAGGCGTGCGCTTCAGCCACGCCTGGGGCGGTGCGATCGACACCTGCTCGCGTTTCTCCGCGTTCTTCGGCACGGCCCACGGGGGCCGCGTCGCCTATGCCGCCGGATACACCGGCCTGGGGGTCGGTGCCACGCGTTTCGGTGCCGACGTGATGCTCGATCTCCTCGCGGGCGAGGAGACGGAGCGCACCGCGCTCGACATGGTCCGCTCCAAGCCGATGCCCTTCCCGCCCGAGCCCTTCGCCTGGGCAGGGATCGAGCTCACCAAGAGGTCGCTCGCCCGGGCCGACAGCCATGGGGGACACCGCAATCTGTGGCTGCGGACCATGGACCGGATGGGTCTCGGCTTCGACAGCTGAACCGGGGTGACCCAGGTCACCGCCGACGGGTGGCCGAACCCGCGTCATGATCCGGTAGACGCCGGCATTTCCCACCCCGGGGGACGGCTGCCCGGTGGTTCGGGACGGGCATCCGCGGGGTCGGCCGGGGTGCCTGGATCGTCGTGCCGCGCCCGGGCAGCACGGTCGCCCGCCGCCCGCGCCCGCCGTGACGGGGGTTGATGCGCCGCCAGAGGTCTTGACAACCGGGGCTGATGACCTGGTCCATCAACTGGGACCGGTTCAAAAACTGGGAGTTCTCCAGGAACTTCGACGCCTACTTCGGCGGCTGACCACTCCTCGTGAGGGCCCGCAGCGTGAGCAGCAGCACCGCGCTCAGGCACCAGCCGGCCACCACGTCCAGCGGCCAGTGGTAGCCGCGCAGCACCAGACCGACGCTCGTCGCCGCCGTCAGCAGGACGGCGGCGACGAGCGTCACCCATGTCCGCCTCACATACGGGGCCAGCAGCAGGGCCGCCGCCCCGTACGCCACCATCGCCGTGGTGGTGTGCCCCGAGGGGTAGTAGCCCGTGGCCTCCGTCAGCGGCCCCTGACGCTCCGTCCACAGCTTCAGCGGGACGACCAGTGCCGGTACGGCCGCCATGGCCAGGACGGCGTACAGGGCCGCGCGCCGGGCCCGGCGGAACCAGGCCACCAGGACCGCGCAGGCCAGCACCGGCACGGCGACCTGCATGTTGCCGAGGTCGGCGAAGAGATCCGCCAGGCCTGCCGGGCCACGCCCCGCCAGCTCCAGGCCGAGGCGCTCGTCGGGCCCGAGCAGGGGCCCGCCGGACAGCACCTGCCAGGTGATCAGGGCGAAAAGGGCCGCCGACACCGCGGCCGTGGAAACGAGAAGAACCGGCCACCGGGGAACAGGGGGGATTGTTCCGGGGTGGCCGGTCGGATCGGGTTGCCGCGCGCCCCGGGGGGTGTGGGGCGAGCGGCCATCCGATCGGTGAGGAGTCCCGGAGCACGAGGCTCCGGTGGTGTGCGCAAGGGCACGGCCGGTACGGCGCTGGGGGAGCCCCGGCCCGGCTTCGCCCGCAGTCCCCTGCGGGCGGGGTGTTTCTCTCATCTGGGAAAACCGTACGTCAGAGGAAGGATGCACCGGAAGCGACAACGGTATCTCGCCATCGCCCCCGCACACCTTCTTCACACGCCCTCGCACCCGCCCGGGTCATCGCCGCCGGGAACGGCGCGCGGCGGCCGGGTGTTTCGCACGGATTCAGAGCTGCGCGAACGCCCGCTCGATGATGTCGAGGCCCTCGTTCAGCAGGTCCTCGCCGATGACGAGCGGCGGCAGGAAACGGAGCACGTTGCCGTAGGTGCCGCAGGTCAGCACCAGCAGCCCCTCGGCGTGGCACGCCTTGGCCAGCGACGCGGCGGAGGCGGCGTCGGGGTCCTTCGTGCCGGACTTCACCAGCTCGATCGCGATCATGGCGCCACGGCCGCGGATGTCACCGATGATGTCGCCGTTGGGCAGCTTGGCCCGCATCTCGGCGAGGCGGCCCTTCATGACCTCCTCGATGCGCTTGGCCTTGCCGTTCAGGTCCAGCTCGCGCATCGTCTCGATGGCGCCGAGCGCACCCGCGCAGGCCACCGGGTTTCCGCCGTAGGTACCGCCGAGGCCGCCGGCGTGGGCGGCGTCCATGATCTCGGCGCGGCCGGTCACCGCCGAGAGCGGGAGGCCCCCGGCGATGCCCTTGGCCGTGGTGATGAGGTCAGGCACGATGCCCTCGTCCTCACAGGCGAACCACTGTCCGGTGCGGCAGAAGCCGGACTGGATCTCGTCCGCGACGAAGACGATGCCGTTGTCCTTCGCGAACTGCGCGATCGCCGGGAGGAAGCCCTTGGCCGGCTCGATGAAGCCGCCCTCGCCGAGGACCGGCTCGATGATGATCGCGGCGACGTTGTCCGCGCCGATCTGCTTGGTGATCTCGTCGATGGCCTGGGCGGACGCCTCGGCGCCGGCGTTCTCGGCCCCGGTCGGCCAGCGGTAGCCGTACGCCACGGGCACGCGGTAGACCTCGGGCGCGAACGGACCGAAGCCCTGCTTGTACGGCATGTTCTTCGCCGTCAGGGCCATCGTGAGGTTGGTCCGGCCGTGGTAGCCGTGGTCGAAGACGACGACCGCGGTGCGCTTCGTCCAGGCGCGGGCGATCTTCACGGCGTTCTCGACGGCCTCGGCGCCCGAGTTGAACAGCGCGGACTTCTTGGCGTGGTCGCCCGGCGTCAGCTCGGCGAGCTGCTCGCAGACCTCGACGTACCCCTCGTAGGGCGTGACCATGAAACAGGTGTGGGTGAAGTCGGCGAGCTGCGCGGACGCCCGGCGTACGACGGCCTCGGCGGAGGCGCCCACGGATGTCACGGCGATGCCGGAACCGAAGTCGATCAGCCGGTTGCCGTCCACGTCCTCGATGATCCCGCCGCCGGCCCGGGCGGTGAAGACCGGCAGCGTGGAACCCACACCCGCGGCGACGGCCGCCAAGCGGCGAGCCTGCAGCTCGACCGACTTCGGGCCGGGGATGGCAGTGACGAGGCGGCGCTCCTGCGGGATGTCGGACATGCGGGGCTCCTGGGGGTGTTTCGGACGCTTCTGTTTCTGCAGGCTAGGGGTGGGTGCGGGCAGCGGTCATGCTCCGATGGGGAGTGATGCCGGCGTGTCCTTGTCCGCGACGGACAGATGGGCGGGGAGCAGGGCCGCGGGACGCCCCGCCGGGACATCCGGCCGCATGGCTGAACTCCCGGCGCCCGGGCACTAGATTGGCCGGTGCAGAAGGCGGGACCTGGCTGGTCAGGGGGCAGCGGTTCATGGACACCGAAGGCATGTACGACGCGCGGGGCACGGATGCGGGCAGGGTGCCCCGTCCGGCGGGGCCACCGCCCGCCGCGCCACCGCCGCCCACGCACGCCCCGCGCCCGGGGCCCCCGCCGGCCGACGGGGGTCTGGAGGCATGGCTGCGCGCCCCCCGCCCGGACGCCGGACCGGGCGTCTGGCGCCTCGGGCACGTCCCACGCCCGCCGGAGAAGCCCGAGGGCGTGTCCGACCGCTCGCTGGTGGTCGGGGTACTCGTCTCCGCGCTCTCCGGGCTGCTCCTGTGGTCCCTGTGGCGCAACGGATACATCCCCTACCGCCTCGTCCCGCTGAAACTGTTCACCCCCCACGACTGGTGGTACGCCGGGACGTTCGGCGGCCCCAGGACGATCGAGGGCGCCGACGCGCTCACGGTCTACGAGGCCGTCCTCTTCGGGCTCCTGGTCTACGGCTGCGGGAGGCTCGGCAACTGGTCGGAGATCTTCCGGCGCCATGTCGCCGGACGCGGGCAGCCCTTCCTGGCGCTGACCACGGCCGCCGGAGGCGCCGTCGCCGAAGTCCTCGTGTGGAAGGACGCGGTCCCGCTCGTCAGGCCGGTACTGGTCCTGGTCGCCGCGGTCGCCGGCGGTGAGATCTACCAGAGCCAGGCCGTGGTCAACGTGATCTACGCCCTGATCGCCCTCGGGGTGCTCTGGCCGTTCGCCCGCCTCGGACGCTGGCGCGAGCTGATCGCCGCGCGTACCGGAAAGGGCGCCGCCGGGGTGCCCGCGGCCGCCTCCGCGCCCCCGGACGCGCCCACCCCCGACCAGTGGCCCGAGCTGCGCACGGCGGGGCTGACGGACGCCGCCGAGACCCTCGCCACCGAGGTGCGGACCGGCCGGATGAACGATGTGGACGTCGCGCGGCTGCGCCACGCCTGGACCGTCGGGCGGACCAGGCCGGAGCGCCTCGCCGCGCTCACCGAGGCCGTCCTGCGCACCGGAGGCGCCGCCGCTCTGCACCCCTCGGGCACCCGCGACCTTCCCCGCCGCGCCGCACGGCACGATCTGCTGACCGGACAGGTCAGGATCGGCACCTTCGCCGACGACCCGCACAACCCGTACGCCCGCCGTGGCTCGGGCACCGCCCTGGAGCCCGCGCTGCTGGGCACGTCCCTGCTCGCGGTCGGACCGCCCGGGGCGGGCAAGTCCGCCCTGCTCGTGCGCCCCGTCGTGGAGTCGCTCGCCCTGCAGGCGCTCGCCGGCCGGGCCGCCGTGCTCGCCGTCGGCGGCACCGGAGGGGAGCTCGGTCCGGACGAGGCGTTCGACGTCGTGGTGCGGATCGGCGACCCCTCGTCCGCGCACGACTTCGACCTGTACGGCGGTACGACGGACCCCGACGAGGCCGCGAGCGTGCTCGCGGAGGGACTGGTCGGCGACGTGCCCCAGCTGGACAGCAGGCGCGCCGCGACCGTGCTCGCCCAGCTGCTCGGCCCCTACCGTGCGGTCCACGGGCACTTCCCCGGGGTGCCCGAACTCCGGCAGCTCCTGGACGGCGACCACGCCGCGACCGGCGCACTGCGGGAGGCACTGGCCGCCGGCGGGCATCAGGCGATGCTGCGCGACCTGGAGGCCCGAACCCGGCAGAGGGGCGGGCCCGGGGACCCCGGGCCCGCCCTGGCCGACCGGATCGCCCTGCTCGACCGGCCCGCGTTCGCGCCCTTCTTCGCCACCGGCGAGCAGGCCAGGCCCTTCTCGCTGCGCTCCCTGGAGCACCTGCCGCTCCGGGTCAGGATCGACCTCCCTGAGCGGGCGCACGCCGAGGCGTCGGCCCTGCTGGCCCGGCTCGTGCTCGCCCAGTTCACGGCTGTCACCGCCGCTCGTACCGACCGGTCGCTCTTCGTCTGCCTGGTGCTCGACGACGCCACGCACACGGTCACCGCCGGGACGGTCCGCGGAATCCGGCGACTGCGCTCGGTCAACGCGGGAGCCGTCCTCGCCCTGCGCACCGTCGACGACGTCCCCGAGCAGCTGCACACCGCGCTGCTCGGCGCTGTCGGCTGCCGCATGGCGTTCAGCGGCGTCACGACCTGGGACGGCAAGCGTTTCTCGGAGGCCTGGGGCAAGGAGTGGATCGAGACCCGCGAGGTCGCCGAGCACGCCGTCTTCGCGGACCAGCCGTTGACCCGCGCCCTGCACGCGCTGCGCAAGCTCGTCACCGGCAAGGCCGTGACCAGGGAAGCCGTCACCGTGAAGCGGGTCGAACGGGAGCGCTGGTCGGCCTCGGAGCTGGCGTACTCCCTGCCCGCCGGACACGCCGTCCTGTCCCTGACGACCGTGGACGGTGAACACGCGCCCCCGCTCCTCGTCGAGCTGAGTGGCTGAACGGGCGGCGGTGACGGGGACCCTGCCGCCCTGGCAGAATCGCCCCCGTCCGTCTGTACGAGGCGGAGCAATCGAACCGCCCGCCCAGGGCGCCACCAACCGGGCCGCCCCCGCGGACGGCCCCGCCTACACCCGGAGGTCCGGCGGTCCCATGCCTCCCACCCTCGCCTCGCTGGTCCAGCACTCGGCGCTCAAGCTCACCGTCCGGGCGGGGGCCGACCGGCTCGGTACCCCGGTGCGCTGGGCGCACGCCAGCGAACTGGCCGACCCCGTGCCGTACATGGAGGGCGGTGAGCTGCTCCTCGTCACGGCGACCAACCTCGACGCCCGGGACCCGGCGACCATGCGCCGTTACGTACAGCGGCTGGCCGGTGCGGGGGTCGCTGGAGTCGGCTTCGGTGTGGGCGTCACCTACGACGACATCCCGGCCGCTCTCGTGGACGCCGCCGAGGAAGCGGGACTACCGCTCCTCGAAGTGCCCAGACGCACGCCGTTCCTGGCCATCAGCAAGGCGGTGTCGGCGGCCATCGCGGCCGACCAGTACCGGTCGGTCACGGCCGGTTTCGAGGCCCAGCGCGAACTGACCAGGGCGGCCGTCGCCGGCGACGGCCCGGCGGCGCTCCTCACACGGCTCGCCGCGCACATCGACGGCTGGGCGGCCCTTTACGACTCCTCGGGAGCCGTACTCGCCGCCGCACCGGACTGGGCCGCCCGGCGCGCCGCCCGGCTCACTCCCGAGGTGGAACGCCTGCGCGACCGCCCCGCCCCGGCCAGCGCTGTCGTCGGCGACACCGAGGGCGACGACAGGGTCGAGCTCCAGTCCCTGGGCACCGGCCGGCGGGCCCGCGGTGCGCTGGCCGTCGGCACCGGAGCGGCGCTCGGCACGGCCGAGAGGTACGCCGTGAACTCGGCCGTCGCGCTGCTGACACTCACCACGGCACGCTCCCGCGCGCTCCAGGGCGCGGAACAGCGCCTCGGAGCGGCGGTCCTGCGGATGCTGCTCGCGGGCCAGTCCGACCACGCCCGGGCCGTCGCGGGGGATCTGTACGGAGGGCTCCTCGACGCCCCCTTCCGGCTCCTCATCGCGGAGGCGCCGGTCCCGGCCGGGACCGAAACGCTCGCAGAGGCGCTGGACTTGGCCGCCGGACGGTCCGGCGAGACCCTGCTGATGGTGCCCGAGGGCGAGCGCCTCGTGGTCCTGGCCGTGGACGGCGGCGCCGTGGTGGCGGCCTGCGCCGCCCACGCACGGGCCGAGGAGGACCGGCCGCCTCGCGAGTCCGGGGCCGACGAGCCCGAAGTGGTCGTCGGTCTTTCGGCTCCCTCCGGGCCGATCGCCGTCTCCGCCGCGTACAAGCAGGCCGAACAGGCCCTCTTGGTCGCCCGCCGCCGCGGCAGGGCGCTCGTCGAGCACGAGGAGCTCGCCGCGGGGTCCGTCCTGCCGCTCCTGGCCGACGACGCGGTCCGCGCCTTCGCCGACGGGATGCTGCGGCCGTTGCAGGAGCACGACTCCAAGGGCCGCGGGGACCTCGTCGCCTCCCTGCGCGCCTGGCTCTCCCGGCACGGCCAGTGGGACGCGGCGGCCGCCGACCTCGGTGTCCACCGCCACACCCTGCGCTACCGGATGCGCCGGGTCGAAGAGATCCTCGGCCGTTCGCTGGACGATCCGGACGTCCGCATGGAGCTGTGGCTGGCCCTGAAGACGACGGCTGCCTCGTCGGGGAGCGCGTAGCGTCCACCTGTCCCGGGATCCGCGTCCTCACGGCGCGGCCGGAGCCACGCCTGAGCGGCCGCGTGGGCGTCCGCCCGGAGGCAGGCGCGGCTGCCTGCGACAAAGCGGCGTACCGTCCGTCCGCTCCACTCCACGGTGGACAAGCCTCATCCGTCCTGGGTCGCCCTACGGTGGGGCCGAAGGGCGCCTCAGCGGTGCCCGGCGACCTCGTTCACCACCCCTGAAGGGCCGGAACCGCCATGACTTCCACCCACGCCTTCTGGCTGGCCGGCCGCCGCGCCACCGGCGAGGACAGCTTCGACGTCACCAACTCCTGGGACGGACGTCTCGTCGGTACGGTCTCCGTGCCGACCGACGCCCAGGTCGAGGAGGCCGTCGCGGCGGCATGGGCCGTGCGCGAGGAGTTCGCGGCGACCCCGGCGCACGTACGGGCCGCCGCGCTCGACCACGTCGTACGCCGCCTCACGGAGCGCACCGAGGAGGTCGCGCAGCTGATCTCGGCGGAGAACGGCAAGCCCGTCAAGTGGGCCCGCGGCGAGGTCGGCCGGGCCGTGTCCGTATTCCGGTTCGCCGCCGAGGAGGCCCGCCGCTTCAACGGGGGCGAAGCCCAGCGCCTCGACACCGACCTCGGCGGCACCGGCCGCCTCGGGTTGACCCGCCGCTTCCCGCGCGGTCCGGTGCTCGGCATCTCGCCGTTCAACTTCCCGCTCAACCTGAGCGCCCACAAGGTCGCCCCGGCCATCGCCGTCGGCGCGCCGATCATCCTCAAGCCCGCGCCCGCCACCCCGATCTCCGCGCTGATCCTGGGTGAGCTGCTGGCCGAGACCGACCTCCCGGCCGGGTCGTGGTCCGTGCTGACCGTGCCCAACGACAAGATGCCCGCCCTGGTCCAGGACGAGCGGCTGCCCGTGATCTCCTTCACCGGGTCCGGCCCCGTCGGCTACTCGATCATGGAGTCGGTGCCGCGCAAGCACTGCACCCTCGAACTCGGCGGCAACGGCGCCGCCGTCGTGCTCGGCGACTGGTCCTCCGAGGAGGACCTGGACCTGGCCGCGAACCGCATCGCGACCTTCTCGAACTATCAGGGCGGCCAGTCCTGCATCGCGGTCCAGCGGGTCATCGCCGACTCCTCCGTGTACGACCGGCTGGTCCCGAAGATCGTCGCCGCCGTCGAGTCCCTGGTGACCGGTGACCCCTCCGACGCGGCCACCGACGTCGGCCCGCTGGTCAGTGAGGACGCCGCACGCCGTGTCGAGTCCTGGGTCGACGAGGCCGTCACCGCCGGCGCCACCCTGCTCACCGGCGGCAAGCGCGACGGCGCCACCTACGCCCCGACCGTCCTCACCGACCTCCCGGACACCACGACGATCGCCCGCGAGGAGGTCTTCGGCCCGGTGCTGTACATCCGGAAGACCCACGGCGAGGCCGAGGCGTTCGCGGCCGTCAACGACTCCGATTCCGGCCTTCAGGCAGGTGTCTTCACCCACGACCTGCAGACCGCCTTCCGCGCCCACCGTGCCCTGGAGGTCGGCGGCGTGATCATCGGCGACGTGCCCTCCTACCGGGCCGACCAGATGCCGTACGGCGGCGCCAAGCAGTCCGGAGTGGGCCGCGAGGGCGTTCGCTACACCATGGACGACTACACCTACGAGCGGGTCCTGGTCCTCACTGGCCTGGCCCTGTAGCCGGGAGCGCCGACGAACCGGCCGGAGCCCGCTGTGCGGGGGCTCCGGCCGGTTCCGTGTCTGCGGGGGCCCGCCGCAGGGGTGGTGGGGGTCACGCAGATCGGGTAGATACGGACGAGTGGTACCGATCGGCACGCGTACGTCCCGACCCATATCCCGACTCGCGGCGAGGTGAGCTCCTCATGTCCGCCCCATCCGACATCCCCCAGGCCCCCAAAGTCACCGAGCGCGAAGCACGGCAGGTGGCCGAGGCCGCCCGCGAACAGGACTGGCGCAAGCCCAGCTTCGCCAAGGAACTCTTCCTCGGACGCTTCCGGCTCGACCTGATCCACCCCCACCCCCAGCCGGCCCCCGACGACGTGCGGCGCGGCGAGGCCTTCCTCGCCCGGATGCGCGAATTCTGCGAAACCCGGGTCGACGGCGCCCTCATCGAGCGCGAGGCGAAGATTCCCGACGAGGTGATCAACGGGCTCAGGGAGCTCGGCGCCCTCGGCATGAAGATCGAGACGAAGTACGGCGGCCTGGGGCTGACCCAGGTCTACTACAACAAGGCGCTCGCGCTGGCCGGTTCGGCGAGCCCCGCCATCGGCGCGCTTCTCTCCGCGCACCAGTCCATCGGCGTGCCGCAGCCCCTGAAGATGTTCGGCACCCAGGAGCAGAAGGACACCTTCCTGCCCCGACTGGCGCGCACCGACATCTCCGCGTTCCTGCTCACGGAACCCGACGTCGGCTCCGACCCGGCACGGCTCGCGACGACCGCGGTGCCCGAGGGTGACGACTACATCCTGGACGGCGTGAAGCTCTGGACGACCAACGGCGTCGTCGCCGACCTGCTCGTGGTGATGGCACGGGTCCCGGAGTCCGACGGTCACACGGGCGGCATCACCGCCTTCGTCGTCGAGGCCGACTCCCCGGGCATCACCGTGGAGCACCGCAACGCCTTCATGGGCCTGCGCGGCATCGAGAACGGCCTGACCCGCTTCCACGGCGTACGCGTGCCGGCGGCCAACCGGATCGGGCCCGAGGGCGCCGGTCTCAAGATCGCCCTCACCACGCTCAACACCGGCCGCCTCTCGCTGCCCGCCATGTGCGTGGGCGTCGGAAAGTGGTCTCTGAAGATCGCCCGCGAATGGTCGGCGGTCCGCGAGCAGTGGGGCAGGCCGGTCGCCCGGCACGAGGCCGTCGGCGCGAAGATCTCCTTCATCGCCGCCACCACCTTCGCTCTCGAAGCGGTCGTGGACCTCTCCTCGCAGATGGCCGACGAGAGCCGTAACGACATCCGCATCGAGGCCGCGCTCGCCAAGCTGTACGGCTCCGAGATGGGCTGGCTGATCTCCGACGAACTGGTCCAGATCCGCGGCGGCCGCGGCTTCGAGACCGCCGACTCGCTCGCCGCCCGCGGCGAACGGGCCGTACCCGCCGAGCAGATGCTCCGCGACATGCGGATCAACCGGATCTTCGAGGGTTCCACGGAGATCATGCACCTGCTGATCGCCCGCGAGGCCGTCGACGCCCACCTCAAGGTCGCCGGCGACATCATCGACCCCGACAAGCAGTTCGCCGACAAGGCGCGGGCGGGTGCCAACGCCGCGCAGTTCTACGCGCGCTGGCTCCCCAAGCTGGTCAGCGGTCCCGGCCGGCTGCCCAACGCCTACGGCGAGTTCCGGGTCCCCGGCCACCCCGACCTCTCCACCCATCTGCGGTACGTGGAGCGTTCCTCCCGCAAGCTGGCGCGCTCGACCTTCTACGCGATGTCCCGCTGGCAGGGCCGCATGGAGACCAAGCAGGGCTTCCTCGGCCGGATCGTCGACATCGGCGCCGAGCTCTTCGCGATGAGCGCGGCCTGTGTCCGCGCCGAGCACCTGCGCGCCGACGACGACCACGGACGCGAGGCCTACCAGCTCGCCGACGTGTTCTGCCGGCAGTCCCGCCTCCGAGTCGAGGAGCTCTTCGGCCGGCTGTGGTCCAACACCGACGACATCGACCGCCGCGTGGTCGACGGAGTCCTCTCCGGGACCTACACCTGGCTGGAGGAGGGCGTCATCGACCCGAGCGGCGAAGGCGCCTGGATCGCCGACGCCACCCCCGGACCCGCCGCCGGGGACAACGTCCACCGTCCCATCCGCTGACCCACCGCAGCCGCGGGGCGCGTCCACTGCCTGGACGCGCCCCGCCGCTGCGTCCCGGGCGCGGCGAAGTGGGCGCGCGGGACCCGGTCCTGCTTCGTCGCCGGAGTCATCGGGACGACGAGCGTGCGCTGCGTCTCCGCCGAGCAGCAGGCACGCTTCCACCAGGGCTGCACACCCGCCGACCGGGACGTGCGGGACATGGCGCACCTGCGGGACAAGTTCGGCATCGAGACCGCCTTCTGATCACCGGATGCCGCACAATCGAGCCTCGGCCGCGATCGGACACCGATCCCGGCCCGTCAACGGGAGACAGGGGCAGGCATGTTCGGGGTGCGCGGAGCGGGTGTCCGGCGGCGACGGGGCGGCGGCCGGCGGGGCGCCGCAGCGGCGGGATGCGCGGTGATCGCTCTCGCGGCTGTCACCGGATGCGGCGGCGACGGTGACGACGGCAAGCCGGAGGCCGCGAGGAGTTCGGCGCCCTCCCGGCCGGGAGCCACCGCCCGCGGGCTCACCGAGGCGCAGCTCACCGCCCTCGCCCTCGCCGACGGGGAGAAGGCCGGCAGCCTCACCGTGTCCGAGTACTCCCTGGGCGGACCGCTCGGCGACGCCTACACCGCCTCGCCCGCCGTGTGTCAGCCACTGGTCAGCCTGGCCGGTGACGTCTTTGGCCACACCCCCACCGCCCAGGTGCAGCGGAAGGCCGAGGAGCCCGGCGAAATACTCGGCGTCACCGTCGACGTGACGCTGCGCTCGTACGCCGGCGGGGTCGCTTCGCAGGTCATGCGGTCGCTGGACCGGGCGGGCCGGGAGTGCGCCGGGGGCCTCACGGAGGAACGGGCCGTCGCCCGCGCCACGTACGAGAAGGTCGAACCCGCCGCGCTGCCCTCCTTCGCGGACGAGGCCGACGAGGCGAAGGCCTTCCGCTTCACCGTCCTCGACGTGAAGGGGAAGCTCAAGCTTCACGAGTACCTCACCGTCCTGCGGTCCGGGGCCACCACGCTCGCCTTCCGCGGTGAGATCCTCGGCACGAAGGACATCGGCCGGATCCCCGAGGACGTCATGTCCGCCCAGTGGAGGAAATTCCGTGCCGGGCGGGCCTGAGGCACACCCCGACGGGGATGCCCTGTCGGTGCGCCCGGCGGATGCGGCAACAATGGGGGCCATGAGCGACAGCCCCGCACCCCTCGCCGACCCGCATCTCGTCTTCGACGCGGTGGACGGCCGCCGGGATCTGGTGATCCTCGGCTCCACCGGGTCCATCGGTACCCAGGCCATCGACCTGGTGCTCCGCAACCCCGGCCGTTTCCGTGTCACCGCGCTCTCCGCGGCGGGCGGCAGGGTCCAGCTCCTCGCCGAGCAGGCCGCGCAGCTGCGGGTGCGTACCGTCGCGGTCGCCGACGCGGACAAGGTGCCGGCCCTCCGGGTGGCCCTTCGCGAGGCGTACGGCGCGGGGGAGCCGCTGCCCGGGATCCTGGCAGGACCCGACGCAGCCACGGAGCTCGCCGCGAGCGCGTGCCACACCGTGCTGAACGGGATCACCGGCTCGATCGGCCTCGCCCCCACGCTCGCCGCCCTGAAGGCCGGCCGCACCCTGGCCCTGGCCAACAAGGAGTCGTTGATCGTCGGCGGCCCGCTGGTGAAGGCCGTCGCCGCCCCGGGCCAGATCATCCCGGTCGACTCCGAGCACGCAGCCCTCTTCCAGGCGCTCGCCGCCGGCAAGCGTGCCGACGTGCGCAAGCTCGTCGTGACCGCATCGGGCGGGCCGTTCCGGGGCCGTAGGCGCGCCGAGCTGGCCGACGTGACCAGGGAGCAGGCGCTGGCGCACCCGACCTGGGCCATGGGGCCGGTCATCACGGTCAACTCCGCGACCCTGGTCAACAAGGGCCTGGAGGTCATCGAGGCACACCTCCTCTACGACATCCCGTTCGACCGGATCGAGGTCGTGGTCCACCCCCAGTCCTACGTTCACTCGATGGTGGAGTTCACCGACGGCTCCACCCTCGCCCAGGCGACCCCGCCCGACATGCGGGGCCCCATCGCCATCGGCCTCGGCTGGCCCGAGCGGGTCCCGGACGCCGCCCCCGCCTTCGACTGGACGAAGGCCTCCAGCTGGGAGTTCTTCCCGCTGGACACCGAGGCGTTCCCGTCCGTCGGGCTCGCCCGGCACGTCGGTACCCTCGGCGGCACCGCCCCCGCCGTGTTCAACGCGGCCAACGAGGAGTGCGTGGACGCGTTCCTGGCGGGGCGGCTGCCGTTCAACGGCATCATGGATACGGTCACAGCGGTGGTGACCGAACACGGAACCCCCGCCACGGGAACTCCGCTGACGGTCGCGGACGTCCTTGAAGCGGAGACCTGGGCCCGTGCCCGGGCCCGCGAACTCTCGGCGGCAGCGACAGCGGAGGCGCACGTATGAGTACGACGACGATCCTGATGACGGTCCTGGGGATCGCCATCTTCGCCGTGGGTCTGCTGTTCTCGATCGCCTGGCACGAACTCGGCCACCTCTCGACGGCCAAGCTCTTCGGCATCCGGGTCCCGCAGTACATGGTCGGCTTCGGCCCGACGGTCTGGTCGCGGAAGAAGGGCGACACCGAGTACGGCGTCAAGGCCATCCCCGCGGGCGGCTACATCCGCATGATCGGCATGTTCCCGCCCGGCCCCGATGGCAGGCTGGAGGCACGCTCCACCTCCCCGTGGCGCGGGATGATCGAGGACGCCAGGTCCGCCGCCTTCGAGGAGCTCCAGCCGGGCGACGAGTCGCGCCTCTTCTACACGCGCAAGCCGTGGAAGCGCGTGATCGTGATGTTCGCGGGGCCCTTCATGAACCTGGTCCTGGCCGTCGCGATCTTCATGGGCGTCGCGATGACCTTCGGCTTCCAGACGCAGACCACCGAGGTGGCCGGCGTCCAGCAGTGCGTGATCGCGCAGAGCGAGAACCGCGACACCTGCAAGGCATCCGACCCGGTCTCACCGGCCAAGGCCGCGGGGCTGAAGGAGGGCGACAAGATCGTCGCCTTCGACGGCAAGAAGATCGACGACTGGGCCACGCTCTCGGACAGGATCCGCGAGACGACCGGCCCCGCCACCATCACCGTGCAGCGTGACGGCCGGGAACAGACCCTGAACGCCGTGCTGAGGAAGAACGCGGTCGCGAAGAAGGACGCCGACGGCGAGGTCGTCCCCGACCAGTACGTCACCGCCGGCTACCTCGGCTTCGCCGCGAACACGGAGATCGTGCCGCTCTCCTTCGGCGACTCGGTCGTCCGCATGGGCGACATGATCGAGAACGGCGTCGACTCGATCATCGCGCTGCCCACGAAGATCCCCGACCTGTGGAACGCGGCATTCAGCGACGGTGAACGCGCCGACGACTCGCCGGTGGGCGTGGTGGGCGCCGCCAGGATCGGCGGTGAGGTGATGAACCTCGACGTCCCGGCGCAGAACCAGATCGCGATGATGCTGTTCCTGCTGGCCGGCTTCAACCTCTCGCTGTTCCTGTTCAACATGCTGCCCCTGCTCCCGCTGGACGGCGGGCACATCGCGGGAGCGCTCTGGGAGGCCATGCGCCGCAACGTGGCCAAGGTCTTCAAGCGCCCCGACCCCGGCCCGTTCGACGTGGCCAAGCTCATGCCGGTCGCCTACGTGGTCGCCGGCATCTTCATCTGCTTCACGCTGCTGGTGCTGGTCGCCGACATCGTGAACCCGGTGAAGATCACCTGACGCCTCACACGTCCCATTGGTGGCGGCCGGTCGCACAGGTGGTGTCCGGCCGCACGCCGAATGGGCGGGCTCGACGGCGGGATGCACCCCGTTCCCCTCCGGTGCCGTAACCTCGGAGCCCGGAGCCCGCCGTTCTCGGGACCTCGATCCACACCGATCCACACCTTGGGGATGCTCAGCGCATGACTGCGATTTCTCTCGGAATGCCGGCCGTTCCGACCAAGCTCGCCGACCGACGGGTCAGCCGTCAGATCCAGGTCGGGTCGGTGGCGGTCGGCGGGGACGCACCTGTGTCGGTGCAGTCGATGACGACGACTCGGACGTCGGACATCGGTGCGACGTTGCAGCAGATCGCGGAGCTGACGGCGTCGGGTTGTCAGATCGTGCGGGTGGCGTGTCCGACGCAGGATGACGCGGACGCGTTGGCGACGATCGCGAGGAAGTCGCAGATCCCGGTGATCGCGGACATTCACTTCCAGCCGAAGTACGTGTTCGCGGCGATCGACGCGGGTTGTGCGGCGGTGCGGGTGAATCCGGGGAACATCAAGCAGTTCGACGACAAGGTGAAGGAGATCGCGAGGGCCGCGGGGGACGCGGGTACTCCGATCCGGATCGGTGTGAACGCGGGTTCGCTGGACGCGCGGCTGCTGAAGAAGTACGGGAAGGCGACGCCGGAGGCTCTGGTGGAGTCGGCGTTGTGGGAGGCGTCGCTGTTCGAGGAGCACGGCTTCCGTGACATCAAGATCTCGGTGAAGCACAACGATCCGGTCGTGATGGTGAATGCCTACCGTCAGCTGGCGGCGCAGTCGGACTATCCGCTGCATCTGGGTGTGACCGAGGCGGGTCCGGCGTTCCAGGGGACGATCAAGTCCGCGGTGGCGTTCGGTGCGCTGCTCTCGGAGGGGATCGGCGACACGATCAGGGTGTCGTTGTCGGCTCCTCCGGCGGAGGAGGTCAAGGTCGGTCTGCAGATTCTGGAGGCGCTGAATCTGAAGCAGCGGCGTCTGGAGATCGTGTCGTGTCCCTCGTGCGGGCGTGCGCAGGTGGATGTGTACAAGCTGGCGGATCAGGTGAGTGCGGGTCTGGAGGGTATGGAGGTTCCGCTGCGGGTCGCGGTGATGGGCTGTGTGGTGAACGGTCCGGGTGAGGCGCGTGAGGCGGATCTGGGTGTGGCGTCGGGTAACGGCAAGGGTCAGATCTTCGTGAAGGGTGAGGTCATCAAGACCGTCCCGGAGTCGAAGATCGTGGAGACCCTCATCGAGGAAGCCATGAAGATCGCGGAGCAGATGGAGAAGGACGGCATCGCCTCGGGCGAGCCCCAGGTCTCCATCGCGGGCTGACACCCGGACGCTTCCCACCGTGCCCCGCAGGCCGTGTCCTGCGGGGCACAGCTGTGTCCGTGTGCTAATGGCTCCGCGGCTGCGGGGGGCACCGCACAGCCTTCTTGGGTACAGTGCGGACATCAGTAGACCGTTTGGTGAGGCCCCAGTGTTGACGCAGACCACTACCCGGGTCCTCGACCCCGGCGAGCTTCCCGCCGCGCTCGCCATCCTCGAGAGCGAACCCGTGGACAACGCGTTCGTGGCCGCCCGTGTCCAGGTAGCGGGCCTCGACCCCTGGCGGCTCGGCGGCGAGATGTGGGGCTGGTACGCCGACGGACGGCTCCGCTCGCTCTGCTACTCCGGCGCCAACCTCGTACCCATCTGCGCCACCCCCGAGGCCATCAGGGCCTTCGCGGACCGTGCCCGCCGGGCCGGCCGCCGCTGCTCCTCCATCGTCGGCCCCGCGGGCCCCACCACCCAGCTGTGGCGTCTGCTCGAACCGAGCTGGGGTCCCGCCCGCGAGGTCCGGCCCAACCAGCCGCTCATGGTCGCCGAGACCCCCTCCGCGGAGATCGCGCCCGACCCCCTCGTACGCCGGGTCCGCAGGGACGAGATCGACATCCTCATGCCGGCCTGCGTGGCCATGTTCACGGAGGAGGTCGGTGTCTCCCCGCTCGCGGGCGACGGCGGACTCCTCTACCAGGCGCGCGTCGCCGAACTGATCACCACGGGCCGGTCCTTCGCCCGCATAGAGAACGGCAGGGTGCTCTTCAAGGCGGAGATCGGCGCCGCCACCTCCCGCGCGTGCCAGATCCAGGGCGTCTGGGTGGCCCCCGAGGCCCGTGGCCGGGGCCTCTCCGAGACGGGCATGGCCGCCGTCCTGCGTCACGCGCTCAGCGAGGTGGCACCGATCGTGAGCCTGTACGTGAACGACTACAACACCCCCGCCCGCAGGGCCTACAGCCGTGTCGGCTTCCGCGAGACGGGCGCGTTCATGAGCGTGCTGTTCTGACCCGGCGGCCCGGCCAGTAGGGTTCCCGCATGGCAGCAGCGACACCCGCGCCCCACCGGGGCTCCGGGACCCCCGACATCGTGGTCGGACCACTCGACCTCGCCGCCCGCGTCGACGAGGCACTCGCCGTGCAGGCGATCGCCTTCGGCCTCGGCCAGGACGAGATCGACGTGCGCCGCCATATCGTGCTCCGGCACCTCGACCACCCGCAGGCCCGCGCCCTCGGCGCCACCACCGCGGACGGACGGCTCGTCGGATTCGTCTACGGGCTGCCGAACCACCGGACGCACTGGTGGTCCACCGTCGTCGAGCCGTACCTGCGCGCGACCGGGTCCGACGACTGGCTCGACGACTCGTTCGTGATCACCGAGCTGCACGTCCACCCCGAGTTCCAGCAGCGCGGCATCGGACGCGAGCTGATCACCACCATCACCGACGCCGTCGGCCTGCCGCGCTCCATCCTCTCGGCGATCGACACGGAGAGCCCCGCCCGGGCCCTCTACCGCGCCCTGGGGTACAGGGACCTGGCCCGTCAGGTGCTCTTCCCGAGCGCGCCCAAGCCGTACGCGGTGATGGGCGCGCCCCTGCCGCTGCGCCGCGGCTGAGAGCCTGTCGGGTGACCTCTGATCGGGCGGTCACGCCCCGGCACGCACGCTTCCCGCGTTGCCGAAATGCCCTAGTAGCTCCGCTACGAGGACACTCCGGCGCCTTGGAATCGCACGCACCGGACCGCGCCCGCTTTCCGATCGAAGGCCACCCGACAGGCTCTGAGGAATCGATTTCCGCCCGCGCGGGCCCCCCGGCTAACCTCGGGCTCACCACCCTTGCGAGCAGGAGTTCATCATGGCCCAGGTCCAGCGCATGTCCCGATTGATGATCAAGACACTGCGCGACGACCCGGCGGACGCCGAGACGCTCAACCACAAGCTCCTCGTCCGCGCCGGATACGTACGCCGCACCGCGGCCGGCATCTGGTCCTGGCTGCCGCTCGGCAAGAAGGTCCTGGACAACATCACCCGCGTCGTCCGCGAGGAGATGGACGCCATCGGCGGCCAGGAGGTGCTGCTCCCCGCACTCCTCCCCAAGGAGGCGTACGAGGCAAGCGGCCGGTACGACGAGTACGGCGACCTGCTCTTCAGGCTCCAGGACCGCAAGGGCGCCGACTACCTCCTCGGCCCCACCCACGAGGAGATCTTCACCCAGATCGTCAAGGACATGTGCTCGTCCTACAAGGACCTGCCCGTGATCCTCTACCAGATCCAGACCAAGTACCGCGACGAGGCCCGCCCCCGCGCCGGTGTGCTGCGCGGCCGCGAGTTCCAGATGAAGGACTCGTACTCCTTCGACACCACCGACGAGGGACTCGCCGAGGCGTATCAGCTCCACCGCGCCGCCTACATCCGGATCTTCGAGCGCCTCGGCCTCGACCACCGCGTCGTGTCCGCGGTCTCCGGTGCCATGGGAGGCTCGGCGTCCGAGGAGTTCCTCGCCCCCGCGCCCGCCGGCGAGGACACCTTCGTCGACTGCCCCAACTGCGACTACGCCGCGAACACCGAGGCCGTGACGTACAAGGTCACGACCGTCGCCGACGCCTCGGCGACCGGCGCCGTCGAGGAGCTGGACACCCCCGACACCCCGACCATCGAGACCCTCGCCGCCCACCTCGGCGTGGCGGCCTCCGCCACGCTGAAGAACCTGCTGGTCAAGGTCGACGGCGAGATCGTGGCCGTGGGTGTGCCCGGCGACCGCGAGGTCGACCTGGGCAAGCTCGGCGAGCACCTCGCCCCCGCGGTCGTCGAGCTCGTCACCGCCGAGGACTTCGTGGGCCGCGCCGACCTCGTGCGCGGCTACGTGGGCCCCCAGGGCCTGGAGAAGGTCCGCTACATCGCCGACCCCCGCGTCGCCGCGGGCACCGCCTGGATCACGGGTGCCAACAAGGAGGGCGTGCACGCGAAGAACGTCGTCGCGGGCCGCGACTTCGAGGTCGACGACTACCTCGACGTCGTCGTCGTCGAGGCGGGCGACCCCTGCCCCAAGTGCGGCACCGGCCTCCAGGTCGACCGCGCCATCGAGATCGGCCACATCTTCCAGCTCGGCCGCAAGTACGCCGACATCTTCTCCCTCGATGTGCTCGGCCAGCAGGGCAAGCCGGTCCGCGTCACGATGGGCTCGTACGGCATCGGGGTCTCCCGCGCCGTGGCCGCCCTCGCCGAGCAGACCGCCGACGACAAGGGCCTGTGCTGGCCCCGCGAGATCGCCCCGGCCGACGTGCACGTCGTCGCCGCCGGCAAGGCGCTCCAGACCGAGCTGGCCCTGGAGGTCTCCGAGAAGCTGAACGCCGCGGGCCTGCGCGTCCTGGTCGACGACCGCGCGGGTGTCTCGCCCGGCGTGAAGTTCACCGACTCCGAGCTGATCGGTGTCCCGAAGATCCTCGTCGCCGGCCGCCGTTCGGCGGAGGGCGTCCTGGAGCTGAAGGACCGCCGCACCGGGGAGCGCGAGGAGCTCACCGTCGACGAGGCGATCGCGCGCCTGGTGGCCGACCAGGGCTGACCCCGTGACGGCGAGGGGCCCCGCGCCGCGGCGCGGGGCCCCTCGCCGTCACGGGGTCAGCCCTGGTCGGCCACCAGGCGCGCGATCGCCTCGTCGACGGTGAGCTCCTCGCGCTCCCCGGTGCGGCGGTCCTTCAGCTCCAGGACGCCCTCCGCCGAACGGCGGCCGGCGACGAGGATCTTCGGGACACCGATCAGCTCGGAGTCGGTGAACTTCACGCCGGGCGAGACACCCGCGCGGTCGTCGACCAGGACGCGCAGGCCCGCGGCGTTCAGCTTCTCGGAGACCTCCAGGGCCAGCTCGGTCTGGAGCGCCTTGCCGGCGGCGACGACGTGCACGTCGGCCGGGGCGATCTCGCGGGGCCAGCACAGGCCCTTGTCGTCGGCGGTCTGCTCGGCGAGGGCGGCCACGGCGCGGGAGACCCCGATGCCGTACGAGCCCATCGTGACGCGGACCGGCTTGCCCTGCTGGCCGAGCACATCGAGGGAGAAGATGTCGGCGTACTTGCGGCCGAGCTGGAAGATGTGGCCGATCTCGATGGCGCGGTCGACCTGGAGGCCGGTGCCGCACTTGGGGCAGGGGTCGCCCGCCTCGACGACGACGACGTCGAGGTAGTCGTCGACCTCGAAGTCGCGGCCCGCGACGACGTTCTTCGCGTGCACGCCCTCCTTGTTGGCACCCGTGATCCAGGCGGTGCCCGCGGCGACGCGGGGGTCGGCGATGTAGCGGACCTTCTCCAGGCCCTGGGGGCCCACGTAGCCGCGCACGAGGTCGGCGCGGCCCACGAAGTCCTCGGCGGTGACGAGCTCGACGACCGCGGGGGCGAGGTGCTCGCCGAGCTTGCCCAGGTCGACCTCGCGGTCGCCGGGCACACCCACGGCCACGATCTCGCCGTCGACCTTGACCAGCAGGTTCTTCAGCGTGGCGGAGGCCGCCACGCCGAGGTGGGCGGCGAGGGTCTCGATGGTCGGGGTGTCGGGGGTGTCCAGCTCCTCGACGGCGCCGGTCGCCGAGGCGTCGGCGACGGTCGTGACCTTGTACGTCACGGCCTCGGTGTTCGCGGCGTAGTCGCAGTTGGGGCAGTCGACGAAGGTGTCCTCGCCGGCGGGCGCGGGGGCGAGGAACTCCTCGGACGCCGAGCCTCCCATGGCACCGGAGACCGCGGACACGACGCGGTGGTCGAGGCCGAGGCGCTCGAAGATCCGGATGTAGGCGGCGCGGTGGAGCTGATACGCCTCGGCGAGTCCCTCGTCGGTGGTGTCGAAGGAGTACGAGTCCTTCATCTGGAACTCGCGGCCGCGCAGCACACCGGCGCGGGGGCGGGCCTCGTCGCGGTACTTGGTCTGGATCTGGTAGAGGATCACGGGCAGGTCCTTGTAGGACGAGCACATGTCCTTGACGATCTGGGTGAAGATCTCCTCGTGGGTGGGGCCGAGGAGGTAGTCGGCGCCCTTGCGGTCCTGGAGCCTGAAGAGCAGGTCGCCGTACTCGTCGTACCGGCCGCTTGCCTCGTACGCCTCCTTGGGGAGGAGTGCGGGGAGCAGCACCTCCTGGCCGCCGATGGCGTCCATCTCCTCGCGGACGACGCGGGTGATGTTGTCCAGGACCTTCTTGCCGAGCGGCAGCCAGGACCAGATGCCGGCCGCGGTGCGGCGTACGTATCCGGCGCGGACGAGGAGCTTGTGGTTGAGCGTCTCGGCGTCCGCCGGGTCGTCGCGCAGTGTCTTGATCATCAATCGGGACATGCGCTGGACCTGGGCCATGATGAACTCCTGCTCGCAAGGGTGGTGAGCCCGAGGTTAGCCGGGGGGCCCGCGCGGGCGGAAATCGATTCCTCAGAGCCTGTCGGGTGGCCTTCGATCGGAAAGCGGGCGCGGTCCGGTGCGTGCGATTCCAAGGCGCCGGAGTGTCCTCGTAGCGGAGCTACTAGGGCATTTCGGCAACGCGGGAAGCGTGCGTGCCGGGGCGTGACCGCCCGATCAGAGGTCACCCGACAGGCTCTCAGCCGCGGCGCAGCGGCAGGGGCGCGCCCATCACCGCGTACGGCTTGGGCGCGCTCGGGAAGAGCACCTGACGGGCCAGGTCCCTGTACCCCAGGGCGCGGTAGAGGGCCCGGGCGGGGCTCTCCGTGTCGATCGCCGAGAGGATGGAGCGCGGCAGGCCGACGGCGTCGGTGATGGTGGTGATCAGCTCGCGTCCGATGCCGCGCTGCTGGAACTCGGGGTGGACGTGCAGCTCGGTGATCACGAACGAGTCGTCGAGCCAGTCGTCGGACCCGGTCGCGCGCAGGTACGGCTCGACGACGGTGGACCACCAGTGCGTCCGGTGGTTCGGCAGCCCGTAGACGAATCCGACGAGCCGTCCGTCCGCGGTGGTGGCGCCGAGGGCGCGGGCCTGCGGGTGGTCGAGGTGCCGGAGCACGATATGGCGGCGCACGTCGATCTCGTCCTGGCCGAGGCCGAAGGCGATCGCCTGCACGGCGAGTGCCTCGTCGACGCGGGCGGCGAGGTCGAGTGGTCCGACCACGATGTCGGGGGTCCCGGAGCCCCGGTGGGGCGCGGGTGTCGCTGCTGCCATGCGGGAACCCTACTGGCCGGGCCGCCGGGTCAGAACAGCACGCTCATGAACGCGCCCGTCTCGCGGAAGCCGACACGGCTGTAGGCCCTGCGGGCGGGGGTGTTGTAGTCGTTCACGTACAGGCTCACGATCGGTGCCACCTCGCTGAGCGCGTGACGCAGGACGGCGGCCATGCCCGTCTCGGAGAGGCCCCGGCCACGGGCCTCGGGGGCCACCCAGACGCCCTGGATCTGGCACGCGCGGGAGGTGGCGGCGCCGATCTCCGCCTTGAAGAGCACCCTGCCGTTCTCTATGCGGGCGAAGGACCGGCCCGTGGTGATCAGTTCGGCGACGCGCGCCTGGTAGAGGAGTCCGCCGTCGCCCGCGAGCGGGGAGACACCGACCTCCTCCGTGAACATGGCCACGCAGGCCGGCATGAGGATGTCGATCTCGTCCCTGCGGACCCGGCGTACGAGGGGGTCGGGCGCGATCTCCGCGGAGGGGGTCTCGGCGACCATGAGCGGCTGGTTGGGCCGGACCTCGCGGGCGGGACCCCAGCTCGGTTCGAGCAGACGCCACAGCTGGGTGGTGGGGCCCGCGGGGCCGACGATGGAGGAGCAGCGGCGGCCGGCCCGGCGGGCACGGTCCGCGAAGGCCCTGATGGCCTCGGGGGTGGCGCAGATGGGTACGAGGTTGGCGCCGGAGTAGCAGAGCGAGCGGAGCCGTCCGTCGGCGTACCAGCCCCACATCTCGCCGCCGAGCCGCCAGGGGTCGAGGCCCGCTACCTGGACACGGGCGGCCACGAACGCGTTGTCCACGGGTTCGCTCTCGAGGATGGCGAGCGCGGCGGGAAGCTCGCCGGGGTCGAGGACCCGGGTAGTGGTCTGCGTCAACACTGGGGCCTCACCAAACGGTCTACTGATGTCCGCACTGTACCCAAGAAGGCTGTGCGGTGCCCCCCGCAGCCGCGGAGCCATTAGCACACGGACACAGCTGTGCCCCGCAGGACACGGCCTGCGGGGCACGGTGGGAAGCGTCCGGGTGTCAGCCCGCGATGGAGACCTGGGGCTCGCCCGAGGCGATGCCGTCCTTCTCCATCTGCTCCGCGATCTTCATGGCTTCCTCGATGAGGGTCTCCACGATCTTCGACTCCGGGACGGTCTTGATGACCTCACCCTTCACGAAGATCTGACCCTTGCCGTTACCCGACGCCACACCCAGATCCGCCTCACGCGCCTCACCCGGACCGTTCACCACACAGCCCATCACCGCGACCCGCAGCGGAACCTCCATACCCTCCAGACCCGCACTCACCTGATCCGCCAGCTTGTACACATCCACCTGCGCACGCCCGCACGAGGGACACGACACGATCTCCAGACGCCGCTGCTTCAGATTCAGCGCCTCCAGAATCTGCAGACCGACCTTGACCTCCTCCGCCGGAGGAGCCGACAACGACACCCTGATCGTGTCGCCGATCCCCTCCGAGAGCAGCGCACCGAACGCCACCGCGGACTTGATCGTCCCCTGGAACGCCGGACCCGCCTCGGTCACACCCAGATGCAGCGGATAGTCCGACTGCGCCGCCAGCTGACGGTAGGCATTCACCATCACGACCGGATCGTTGTGCTTCACCGAGATCTTGATGTCACGGAAGCCGTGCTCCTCGAACAGCGACGCCTCCCACAACGCCGACTCCACCAGAGCCTCCGGCGTCGCCTTCCCGTACTTCTTCAGCAGCCGCGCGTCCAGCGAACCCGCGTTCACACCGATCCGGATCGGAGTACCCGCGTCCCCCGCGGCCCTCGCGATCTCCTTCACCTTGTCGTCGAACTGCTTGATGTTCCCCGGATTCACCCGCACCGCCGCACAACCCGCGTCGATCGCCGCGAACACGTACTTCGGCTGGAAGTGAATGTCCGCGATCACCGGGATCTGCGACTTCCTCGCGATCGTCGCCAACGCGTCCGCGTCATCCTGCGTCGGACACGCCACCCGCACGATCTGACAACCCGACGCCGTCAGCTCCGCGATCTGCTGCAACGTCGCACCGATGTCCGACGTCCGAGTCGTCGTCATCGACTGCACCGACACAGGTGCGTCCCCGCCGACCGCCACCGACCCGACCTGGATCTGACGGCTGACCCGTCGGTCGGCGAGCTTGGTCGGAACGGCCGGCATTCCGAGAGAAATCGCAGTCATGCGCTGAGCATCCCCAAGGTGTGGATCGGTGTGGATCGAGGTCCCGAGAACGGCGGGCTCCGGGCTCCGAGGTTACGGCACCGGAGGGGAACGGGGTGCATCCCGCCGTCGAGCCCGCCCATTCGGCGTGCGGCCGGACACCACCTGTGCGACCGGCCGCCACCAATGGGACGTGTGAGGCGTCAGGTGATCTTCACCGGGTTCACGATGTCGGCGACCAGCACCAGCAGCGTGAAGCAGATGAAGATGCCGGCGACCACGTAGGCGACCGGCATGAGCTTGGCCACGTCGAACGGGCCGGGGTCGGGGCGCTTGAAGACCTTGGCCACGTTGCGGCGCATGGCCTCCCAGAGCGCTCCCGCGATGTGCCCGCCGTCCAGCGGGAGCAGGGGCAGCATGTTGAACAGGAACAGCGAGAGGTTGAAGCCGGCCAGCAGGAACAGCATCATCGCGATCTGGTTCTGCGCCGGGACGTCGAGGTTCATCACCTCACCGCCGATCCTGGCGGCGCCCACCACGCCCACCGGCGAGTCGTCGGCGCGTTCACCGTCGCTGAATGCCGCGTTCCACAGGTCGGGGATCTTCGTGGGCAGCGCGATGATCGAGTCGACGCCGTTCTCGATCATGTCGCCCATGCGGACGACCGAGTCGCCGAAGGAGAGCGGCACGATCTCCGTGTTCGCGGCGAAGCCGAGGTAGCCGGCGGTGACGTACTGGTCGGGGACGACCTCGCCGTCGGCGTCCTTCTTCGCGACCGCGTTCTTCCTCAGCACGGCGTTCAGGGTCTGTTCCCGGCCGTCACGCTGCACGGTGATGGTGGCGGGGCCGGTCGTCTCGCGGATCCTGTCCGAGAGCGTGGCCCAGTCGTCGATCTTCTTGCCGTCGAAGGCGACGATCTTGTCGCCCTCCTTCAGCCCCGCGGCCTTGGCCGGTGAGACCGGGTCGGATGCCTTGCAGGTGTCGCGGTTCTCGCTCTGCGCGATCACGCACTGCTGGACGCCGGCCACCTCGGTGGTCTGCGTCTGGAAGCCGAAGGTCATCGCGACGCCCATGAAGATCGCGACGGCCAGGACCAGGTTCATGAAGGGCCCCGCGAACATCACGATCACGCGCTTCCACGGCTTGCGCGTGTAGAAGAGGCGCGACTCGTCGCCCGGCTGGAGCTCCTCGAAGGCGGCGGACCTGGCGTCCTCGATCATCCCGCGCCACGGGGAGGTGGAGCGTGCCTCCAGCCTGCCATCGGGGCCGGGCGGGAACATGCCGATCATGCGGATGTAGCCGCCCGCGGGGATGGCCTTGACGCCGTACTCGGTGTCGCCCTTCTTCCGCGACCAGACCGTCGGGCCGAAGCCGACCATGTACTGCGGGACCCGGATGCCGAAGAGCTTGGCCGTCGAGAGGTGGCCGAGTTCGTGCCAGGCGATCGAGAACAGCAGACCCACGGCGAAGATGGCGATCCCCAGGACCGTCATCAGGATCGTCGTCGTACTCATACGTGCGCCTCCGCTGTCGCTGCCGCCGAGAGTTCGCGGGCCCGGGCACGGGCCCAGGTCTCCGCTTCAAGGACGTCCGCGACCGTCAGCGGAGTTCCCGTGGCGGGGGTTCCGTGTTCGGTCACCACCGCTGTGACCGTATCCATGATGCCGTTGAACGGCAGCCGCCCCGCCAGGAACGCGTCCACGCACTCCTCGTTGGCCGCGTTGAACACGGCGGGGGCGGTGCCGCCGAGGGTACCGACGTGCCGGGCGAGCCCGACGGACGGGAACGCCTCGGTGTCCAGCGGGAAGAACTCCCAGCTGGAGGCCTTCGTCCAGTCGAAGGCGGGGGCGGCGTCCGGGACCCGCTCGGGCCAGCCGAGGCCGATGGCGATGGGGCCCCGCATGTCGGGCGGGGTCGCCTGGGCGAGGGTGGAGCCGTCGGTGAACTCCACCATCGAGTGAACGTAGGACTGGGGGTGGACCACGACCTCGATCCGGTCGAACGGGATGTCGTAGAGGAGGTGTGCCTCGATGACCTCCAGGCCCTTGTTGACCAGGGTCGCGGAGTTGACCGTGATGACCGGCCCCATGGCCCAGGTCGGGTGCGCCAGCGCCTGCTCCCTGGTCACGTCGGCCAGCTCGGCGCGCCTACGGCCCCGGAACGGCCCGCCCGATGCGGTCACGACGAGCTTGCGCACGTCGGCACGCTTGCCGGCGGCGAGCGCCTGGAAGAGGGCTGCGTGCTCGGAGTCGACCGGGATGATCTGGCCCGGGGCGGCGACGGCCTTCACCAGCGGGCCGCCGACGATCAACGACTCCTTGTTGGCCAGGGCCAGGGTGCGGCCGGCCTTCAGGGCGGCGAGCGTGGGGGCGAGGCCGATCGAGCCGGTGATCCCGTTCAGCACGGTGTGGCACGCGCTCGCGGCGAGCTCCGTGGCTGCGTCGGGTCCTGCCAGGATCCCGGGCAGCGGCTCCCCCGCGCCGTACGCCTCGCGAAGGGCCACCCGGAGGGCCGGCACCTTGTCCGCGTCGGCGACCGCGACGGTACGCACCCGCAGCTGCGCGGCCTGCTCGGCGAGGAGCTGGACCCTGCCGCCCGCCGCGGAGAGCGCGGTGACACGGAAACGGCCGGGGTTGCGGAGCACCAGGTCGATGGCCTGGGTACCGATGGACCCGGTGGAGCCGAGGATCACCAGATCCCGGCGGCCGTCCACCGCGTCGAAGACGAGATGCGGGTCGGCGAGGGGTGCGGGGCTGTCGCTCATGGCCCCCATTGTTGCCGCATCCGCCGGGCGCACCGACAGGGCATCCCCGTCGGGGTGTGCCTCAGGCCCGCCCGGCACGGAATTTCCTCCACTGGGCGGACATGACGTCCTCGGGGATCCGGCCGATGTCCTTCGTGCCGAGGATCTCACCGCGGAAGGCGAGCGTGGTGGCCCCGGACCGCAGGACGGTGAGGTACTCGTGAAGCTTGAGCTTCCCCTTCACGTCGAGGACGGTGAAGCGGAAGGCCTTCGCCTCGTCGGCCTCGTCCGCGAAGGAGGGCAGCGCGGCGGGTTCGACCTTCTCGTACGTGGCGCGGGCGACGGCCCGTTCCTCCGTGAGGCCCCCGGCGCACTCCCGGCCCGCCCGGTCCAGCGACCGCATGACCTGCGAAGCGACCCCGCCGGCGTACGAGCGCAGCGTCACGTCGACGGTGACGCCGAGTATTTCGCCGGGCTCCTCGGCCTTCCGCTGCACCTGGGCGGTGGGGGTGTGGCCAAAGACGTCACCGGCCAGGCTGACCAGTGGCTGACACACGGCGGGCGAGGCGGTGTAGGCGTCGCCGAGCGGTCCGCCCAGGGAGTACTCGGACACGGTGAGGCTGCCGGCCTTCTCCCCGTCGGCGAGGGCGAGGGCGGTGAGCTGCGCCTCGGTGAGCCCGCGGGCGGTGGCTCCCGGCCGGGAGGGCGCCGAACTCCTCGCGGCCTCCGGCTTGCCGTCGTCACCGTCGCCGCCGCATCCGGTGACAGCCGCGAGAGCGATCACCGCGCATCCCGCCGCTGCGGCGCCCCGCCGGCCGCCGCCCCGTCGCCGCCGGACACCCGCTCCGCGCACCCCGAACATGCCTGCCCCTGTCTCCCGTTGACGGGCCGGGATCGGTGTCCGATCGCGGCCGAGGCTCGATTGTGCGGCATCCGGTGATCAGAAGGCGGTCTCGATGCCGAACTTGTCCCGCAGGTGCGCCATGTCCCGCACGTCCCGGTCGGCGGGTGTGCAGCCCTGGTGGAAGCGTGCCTGCTGCTCGGCGGAGACGCAGCGCACGCTCGTCGTCCCGATGACTCCGGCGACGAAGCAGGACCGGGTCCCGCGCGCCCACTTCGCCGCGCCCGGGACGCAGCGGCGGGGCGCGTCCAGGCAGTGGACGCGCCCCGCGGCTGCGGTGGGTCAGCGGATGGGACGGTGGACGTTGTCCCCGGCGGCGGGTCCGGGGGTGGCGTCGGCGATCCAGGCGCCTTCGCCGCTCGGGTCGATGACGCCCTCCTCCAGCCAGGTGTAGGTCCCGGAGAGGACTCCGTCGACCACGCGGCGGTCGATGTCGTCGGTGTTGGACCACAGCCGGCCGAAGAGCTCCTCGACTCGGAGGCGGGACTGCCGGCAGAACACGTCGGCGAGCTGGTAGGCCTCGCGTCCGTGGTCGTCGTCGGCGCGCAGGTGCTCGGCGCGGACACAGGCCGCGCTCATCGCGAAGAGCTCGGCGCCGATGTCGACGATCCGGCCGAGGAAGCCCTGCTTGGTCTCCATGCGGCCCTGCCAGCGGGACATCGCGTAGAAGGTCGAGCGCGCCAGCTTGCGGGAGGAACGCTCCACGTACCGCAGATGGGTGGAGAGGTCGGGGTGGCCGGGGACCCGGAACTCGCCGTAGGCGTTGGGCAGCCGGCCGGGACCGCTGACCAGCTTGGGGAGCCAGCGCGCGTAGAACTGCGCGGCGTTGGCACCCGCCCGCGCCTTGTCGGCGAACTGCTTGTCGGGGTCGATGATGTCGCCGGCGACCTTGAGGTGGGCGTCGACGGCCTCGCGGGCGATCAGCAGGTGCATGATCTCCGTGGAACCCTCGAAGATCCGGTTGATCCGCATGTCGCGGAGCATCTGCTCGGCGGGTACGGCCCGTTCGCCGCGGGCGGCGAGCGAGTCGGCGGTCTCGAAGCCGCGGCCGCCGCGGATCTGGACCAGTTCGTCGGAGATCAGCCAGCCCATCTCGGAGCCGTACAGCTTGGCGAGCGCGGCCTCGATGCGGATGTCGTTACGGCTCTCGTCGGCCATCTGCGAGGAGAGGTCCACGACCGCTTCGAGAGCGAAGGTGGTGGCGGCGATGAAGGAGATCTTCGCGCCGACGGCCTCGTGCCGGGCGACCGGCCTGCCCCACTGCTCGCGGACCGCCGACCATTCGCGGGCGATCTTCAGAGACCACTTTCCGACGCCCACGCACATGGCGGGCAGCGAGAGGCGGCCGGTGTTGAGCGTGGTGAGGGCGATCTTGAGACCGGCGCCCTCGGGCCCGATCCGGTTGGCCGCCGGCACGCGTACGCCGTGGAAGCGGGTCAGGCCGTTCTCGATGCCGCGCAGGCCCATGAAGGCGTTGCGGTGCTCCACGGTGATGCCCGGGGAGTCGGCCTCGACGACGAAGGCGGTGATGCCGCCCGTGTGACCGTCGGACTCCGGGACCCGTGCCATCACCACGAGCAGGTCGGCGACGACGCCGTTGGTCGTCCAGAGCTTCACGCCGTCCAGGATGTAGTCGTCACCCTCGGGCACCGCGGTCGTCGCGAGCCGTGCCGGGTCGGAGCCGACGTCGGGTTCCGTGAGCAGGAACGCGGAGATGTCGGTGCGCGCCAGTCGGGGCAGGAAGGTGTCCTTCTGCTCCTGGGTGCCGAACATCTTCAGGGGCTGCGGCACGCCGATGGACTGGTGCGCGGAGAGAAGCGCGCCGATGGCGGGGCTCGCCGAACCGGCCAGCGCGAGCGCCTTGTTGTAGTAGACCTGGGTCAGCCCCAGGCCGCCGTACTTCGTCTCGATCTTCATGCCGAGGGCGCCGAGCTCCCTGAGCCCGTTGATCACCTCGTCGGGAATCTTCGCCTCGCGCTCGATGAGGGCGCCGTCGACCCGGGTTTCGCAGAATTCGCGCATCCGGGCGAGGAAGGCCTCGCCGCGCCGCACGTCGTCGGGGGCCGGCTGGGGGTGGGGGTGGATCAGGTCGAGCCGGAAGCGTCCGAGGAAGAGTTCCTTGGCGAAGCTGGGCTTGCGCCAGTCCTGTTCGCGGGCGGCCTCGGCCACCTGCCGTGCTTCGCGCTCGGTGACTTTGGGGGCCTGGGGGATGTCGGATGGGGCGGACATGAGGAGCTCACCTCGCCGCGAGTCGGGATATGGGTCGGGACGTACGCGTGCCGATCGGTACCACTCGTCCGTATCTACCCGATCTGCGTGACCCCCACCACCCCTGCGGCGGGCCCCCGCAGACACGGAACCGGCCGGAGCCCCCGCACAGCGGGCTCCGGCCGGTTCGTCGGCGCTCCCGGCTACAGGGCCAGGCCAGTGAGGACCAGGACCCGCTCGTAGGTGTAGTCGTCCATGGTGTAGCGAACGCCCTCGCGGCCCACTCCGGACTGCTTGGCGCCGCCGTACGGCATCTGGTCGGCCCGGTAGGAGGGCACGTCGCCGATGATCACGCCGCCGACCTCCAGGGCACGGTGGGCGCGGAAGGCGGTCTGCAGGTCGTGGGTGAAGACACCTGCCTGAAGGCCGGAATCGGAGTCGTTGACGGCCGCGAACGCCTCGGCCTCGCCGTGGGTCTTCCGGATGTACAGCACCGGGCCGAAGACCTCCTCGCGGGCGATCGTCGTGGTGTCCGGGAGGTCGGTGAGGACGGTCGGGGCGTAGGTGGCGCCGTCGCGCTTGCCGCCGGTGAGCAGGGTGGCGCCGGCGGTGACGGCCTCGTCGACCCAGGACTCGACACGGCGTGCGGCGTCCTCACTGACCAGCGGGCCGACGTCGGTGGCCGCGTCGGAGGGGTCACCGGTCACCAGGGACTCGACGGCGGCGACGATCTTCGGGACCAGCCGGTCGTACACGGAGGAGTCGGCGATGACCCGCTGGACCGCGATGCAGGACTGGCCGCCCTGATAGTTCGAGAAGGTCGCGATGCGGTTCGCGGCCAGGTCCAGGTCCTCCTCGGAGGACCAGTCGCCGAGCACGACGGCGGCGCCGTTGCCGCCGAGTTCGAGGGTGCAGTGCTTGCGCGGCACCGACTCCATGATCGAGTAGCCGACGGGGCCGGACCCGGTGAAGGAGATCACGGGCAGCCGCTCGTCCTGGACCAGGGCGGGCATCTTGTCGTTGGGCACGGTCAGCACGGACCACGACCCGGCCGGGAGGTCGGTCTCGGCCAGCAGCTCACCCAGGATCAGCGCGGAGATCGGGGTGGCGGGCGCGGGCTTGAGGATGATCGGCGCGCCGACGGCGATGGCCGGGGCGACCTTGTGGGCGCTCAGGTTGAGCGGGAAGTTGAACGGCGAGATGCCGAGCACCGGACCGCGCGGGAAGCGGCGGGTCAACCCGAGGCGGCCGGTGCCGCCGAGGTCGGTGTCGAGGCGCTGGGCTTCGCCCCCGTTGAAGCGGCGGGCCTCCTCGGCGGCGAACCGGAATACGGACACGGCCCGGCCGACCTCGCCGCGGGCCCACTTGACGGGCTTGCCGTTCTCCGCCGAGATCAGCTGCGCGACCTCCTCGGTGCGCTCCGTGAGGCGGCGTACGACGTGGTCGAGCGCGGCGGCCCGTACGTGCGCCGGGGTCGCCGCGAACTCCTCGCGCACGGCCCATGCCGCCGCGACGGCCTCCTCGACCTGGGCGTCGGTCGGCACGGAGACCGTACCGACGAGACGTCCGTCCCAGGAGTTGGTGACGTCGAAGCTGTCCTCGCCGGTGGCGCGGCGGCCGGCCAGCCAGAAGGCGTGGGTGGAAGTCATGGCGGTTCCGGCCCTTCAGGGGTGGTGAACGAGGTCGCCGGGCACCGCTGAGGCGCCCTTCGGCCCCACCGTAGGGCGACCCAGGACGGATGAGGCTTGTCCACCGTGGAGTGGAGCGGACGGACGGTACGCCGCTTTGTCGCAGGCAGCCGCGCCTGCCTCCGGGCGGACGCCCACGCGGCCGCTCAGGCGTGGCTCCGGCCGCGCCGTGAGGACGCGGATCCCGGGACAGGTGGACGCTACGCGCTCCCCGACGAGGCAGCCGTCGTCTTCAGGGCCAGCCACAGCTCCATGCGGACGTCCGGATCGTCCAGCGAACGGCCGAGGATCTCTTCGACCCGGCGCATCCGGTAGCGCAGGGTGTGGCGGTGGACACCGAGGTCGGCGGCCGCCGCGTCCCACTGGCCGTGCCGGGAGAGCCAGGCGCGCAGGGAGGCGACGAGGTCCCCGCGGCCCTTGGAGTCGTGCTCCTGCAACGGCCGCAGCATCCCGTCGGCGAAGGCGCGGACCGCGTCGTCGGCCAGGAGCGGCAGGACGGACCCCGCGGCGAGCTCCTCGTGCTCGACGAGCGCCCTGCCGCGGCGGCGGGCGACCAAGAGGGCCTGTTCGGCCTGCTTGTACGCGGCGGAGACGGCGATCGGCCCGGAGGGAGCCGAAAGACCGACGACCACTTCGGGCTCGTCGGCCCCGGACTCGCGAGGCGGCCGGTCCTCCTCGGCCCGTGCGTGGGCGGCGCAGGCCGCCACCACGGCGCCGCCGTCCACGGCCAGGACCACGAGGCGCTCGCCCTCGGGCACCATCAGCAGGGTCTCGCCGGACCGTCCGGCGGCCAAGTCCAGCGCCTCTGCGAGCGTTTCGGTCCCGGCCGGGACCGGCGCCTCCGCGATGAGGAGCCGGAAGGGGGCGTCGAGGAGCCCTCCGTACAGATCCCCCGCGACGGCCCGGGCGTGGTCGGACTGGCCCGCGAGCAGCATCCGCAGGACCGCCGCTCCGAGGCGCTGTTCCGCGCCCTGGAGCGCGCGGGAGCGTGCCGTGGTGAGTGTCAGCAGCGCGACGGCCGAGTTCACGGCGTACCTCTCGGCCGTGCCGAGCGCCGCTCCGGTGCCGACGGCCAGCGCACCGCGGGCCCGCCGGCCGGTGCCCAGGGACTGGAGCTCGACCCTGTCGTCGCCCTCGGTGTCGCCGACGACAGCGCTGGCCGGGGCGGGGCGGTCGCGCAGGCGTTCCACCTCGGGAGTGAGCCGGGCGGCGCGCCGGGCGGCCCAGTCCGGTGCGGCGGCGAGTACGGCTCCCGAGGAGTCGTAAAGGGCCGCCCAGCCGTCGATGTGCGCGGCGAGCCGTGTGAGGAGCGCCGCCGGGCCGTCGCCGGCGACGGCCGCCCTGGTCAGTTCGCGCTGGGCCTCGAAACCGGCCGTGACCGACCGGTACTGGTCGGCCGCGATGGCCGCCGACACCGCCTTGCTGATGGCCAGGAACGGCGTGCGTCTGGGCACTTCGAGGAGCGGTAGTCCCGCTTCCTCGGCGGCGTCCACGAGAGCGGCCGGGATGTCGTCGTAGGTGACGCCCACACCGAAGCCGACTCCAGCGACCCCCGCACCGGCCAGCCGCTGTACGTAACGGCGCATGGTCGCCGGGTCCCGGGCGTCGAGGTTGGTCGCCGTGACGAGGAGCAGCTCACCGCCCTCCATGTACGGCACGGGGTCGGCCAGTTCGCTGGCGTGCGCCCAGCGCACCGGGGTACCGAGCCGGTCGGCCCCCGCCCGGACGGTGAGCTTGAGCGCCGAGTGCTGGACCAGCGAGGCGAGGGTGGGAGGCATGGGACCGCCGGACCTCCGGGTGTAGGCGGGGCCGTCCGCGGGGGCGGCCCGGTTGGTGGCGCCCTGGGCGGGCGGTTCGATTGCTCCGCCTCGTACAGACGGACGGGGGCGATTCTGCCAGGGCGGCAGGGTCCCCGTCACCGCCGCCCGTTCAGCCACTCAGCTCGACGAGGAGCGGGGGCGCGTGTTCACCGTCCACGGTCGTCAGGGACAGGACGGCGTGTCCGGCGGGCAGGGAGTACGCCAGCTCCGAGGCCGACCAGCGCTCCCGTTCGACCCGCTTCACGGTGACGGCTTCCCTGGTCACGGCCTTGCCGGTGACGAGCTTGCGCAGCGCGTGCAGGGCGCGGGTCAACGGCTGGTCCGCGAAGACGGCGTGCTCGGCGACCTCGCGGGTCTCGATCCACTCCTTGCCCCAGGCCTCCGAGAAACGCTTGCCGTCCCAGGTCGTGACGCCGCTGAACGCCATGCGGCAGCCGACAGCGCCGAGCAGCGCGGTGTGCAGCTGCTCGGGGACGTCGTCGACGGTGCGCAGGGCGAGGACGGCTCCCGCGTTGACCGAGCGCAGTCGCCGGATTCCGCGGACCGTCCCGGCGGTGACCGTGTGCGTGGCGTCGTCGAGCACCAGGCAGACGAAGAGCGACCGGTCGGTACGAGCGGCGGTGACAGCCGTGAACTGGGCGAGCACGAGCCGGGCCAGCAGGGCCGACGCCTCGGCGTGCGCCCGCTCAGGGAGGTCGATCCTGACCCGGAGCGGCAGGTGCTCCAGGGAGCGCAGCGAGAAGGGCCTGGCCTGCTCGCCGGTGGCGAAGAAGGGCGCGAACGCGGGCCGGTCGAGCAGGGCGATCCGGTCGGCCAGGGCGGGCCCGGGGTCCCCGGGCCCGCCCCTCTGCCGGGTTCGGGCCTCCAGGTCGCGCAGCATCGCCTGATGCCCGCCGGCGGCCAGTGCCTCCCGCAGTGCGCCGGTCGCGGCGTGGTCGCCGTCCAGGAGCTGCCGGAGTTCGGGCACCCCGGGGAAGTGCCCGTGGACCGCACGGTAGGGGCCGAGCAGCTGGGCGAGCACGGTCGCGGCGCGCCTGCTGTCCAGCTGGGGCACGTCGCCGACCAGTCCCTCCGCGAGCACGCTCGCGGCCTCGTCGGGGTCCGTCGTACCGCCGTACAGGTCGAAGTCGTGCGCGGACGAGGGGTCGCCGATCCGCACCACGACGTCGAACGCCTCGTCCGGACCGAGCTCCCCTCCGGTGCCGCCGACGGCGAGCACGGCGGCCCGGCCGGCGAGCGCCTGCAGGGCGAGCGACTCCACGACGGGGCGCACGAGCAGGGCGGACTTGCCCGCCCCGGGCGGTCCGACCGCGAGCAGGGACGTGCCCAGCAGCGCGGGCTCCAGGGCGGTGCCCGAGCCACGGCGGGCGTACGGGTTGTGCGGGTCGTCGGCGAAGGTGCCGATCCTGACCTGTCCGGTCAGCAGATCGTGCCGTGCGGCGCGGCGGGGAAGGTCGCGGGTGCCCGAGGGGTGCAGAGCGGCGGCGCCTCCGGTGCGCAGGACGGCCTCGGTGAGCGCGGCGAGGCGCTCCGGCCTGGTCCGCCCGACGGTCCAGGCGTGGCGCAGCCGCGCGACGTCCACATCGTTCATCCGGCCGGTCCGCACCTCGGTGGCGAGGGTCTCGGCGGCGTCCGTCAGCCCCGCCGTGCGCAGCTCGGGCCACTGGTCGGGGGTGGGCGCGTCCGGGGGCGCGGAGGCGGCCGCGGGCACCCCGGCGGCGCCCTTTCCGGTACGCGCGGCGATCAGCTCGCGCCAGCGTCCGAGGCGGGCGAACGGCCAGAGCACCCCGAGGGCGATCAGGGCGTAGATCACGTTGACCACGGCCTGGCTCTGGTAGATCTCACCGCCGGCGACCGCGGCGACCAGGACCAGTACCGGCCTGACGAGCGGGACCGCGTCCTTCCACACGAGGACTTCGGCGACGGCGCCTCCGGCGGCCGTGGTCAGCGCCAGGAAGGGCTGCCCGCGTCCGGCGACATGGCGCCGGAAGATCTCCGACCAGTTGCCGAGCCTCCCGCAGCCGTAGACCAGGAGCCCGAAGAGGACGGCCTCGTAGACCGTGAGCGCGTCGGCGCCCTCGATCGTCCTGGGGCCGCCGAACGTCCCGGCGTACCACCAGTCGTGGGGGGTGAACAGTTTCAGCGGGACGAGGCGGTAGGGGATGTATCCGTTGCGCCACAGGGACCACAGGAGCAGCCCGGAGAGCGCGGAGACGAGTACCCCGACCACCAGCGAGCGGTCGGACACGCCCTCGGGCTTCTCCGGCGGGCGTGGGACGTGCCCGAGGCGCCAGACGCCCGGTCCGGCGTCCGGGCGGGGGGCGCGCAGCCATGCCTCCAGACCCCCGTCGGCCGGCGGGGGCCCCGGGCGCGGGGCGTGCGTGGGCGGCGGTGGCGCGGCGGGCGGTGGCCCCGCCGGACGGGGCACCCTGCCCGCATCCGTGCCCCGCGCGTCGTACATGCCTTCGGTGTCCATGAACCGCTGCCCCCTGACCAGCCAGGTCCCGCCTTCTGCACCGGCCAATCTAGTGCCCGGGCGCCGGGAGTTCAGCCATGCGGCCGGATGTCCCGGCGGGGCGTCCCGCGGCCCTGCTCCCCGCCCATCTGTCCGTCGCGGACAAGGACACGCCGGCATCACTCCCCATCGGAGCATGACCGCTGCCCGCACCCACCCCTAGCCTGCAGAAACAGAAGCGTCCGAAACACCCCCAGGAGCCCCGCATGTCCGACATCCCGCAGGAGCGCCGCCTCGTCACTGCCATCCCCGGCCCGAAGTCGGTCGAGCTGCAGGCTCGCCGCTTGGCGGCCGTCGCCGCGGGTGTGGGTTCCACGCTGCCGGTCTTCACCGCCCGGGCCGGCGGCGGGATCATCGAGGACGTGGACGGCAACCGGCTGATCGACTTCGGTTCCGGCATCGCCGTGACATCCGTGGGCGCCTCCGCCGAGGCCGTCGTACGCCGGGCGTCCGCGCAGCTCGCCGACTTCACCCACACCTGTTTCATGGTCACGCCCTACGAGGGGTACGTCGAGGTCTGCGAGCAGCTCGCCGAGCTGACGCCGGGCGACCACGCCAAGAAGTCCGCGCTGTTCAACTCGGGCGCCGAGGCCGTCGAGAACGCCGTGAAGATCGCCCGCGCCTGGACGAAGCGCACCGCGGTCGTCGTCTTCGACCACGGCTACCACGGCCGGACCAACCTCACGATGGCCCTGACGGCGAAGAACATGCCGTACAAGCAGGGCTTCGGTCCGTTCGCGCCCGAGGTCTACCGCGTGCCCGTGGCGTACGGCTACCGCTGGCCGACCGGGGCCGAGAACGCCGGCGCCGAGGCGTCCGCCCAGGCCATCGACGAGATCACCAAGCAGATCGGCGCGGACAACGTCGCCGCGATCATCATCGAGCCGGTCCTCGGCGAGGGCGGCTTCATCGAGCCGGCCAAGGGCTTCCTCCCGGCGATCGCGCAGTTCGCGAAGGACAACGGCATCGTCTTCGTCGCGGACGAGATCCAGTCCGGCTTCTGCCGCACCGGACAGTGGTTCGCCTGTGAGGACGAGGGCATCGTGCCTGACCTCATCACCACGGCCAAGGGCATCGCCGGGGGCCTCCCGCTCTCGGCGGTGACCGGCCGCGCCGAGATCATGGACGCCGCCCACGCCGGCGGCCTCGGCGGTACCTACGGCGGAAACCCGGTGGCCTGCGCGGGTGCGCTCGGCGCCATCGAGACGATGCGCGAGCTGGACCTGAACGGCAAGGCCAAGCGCATCGAGGAGGTCATGAAGGGCCGCCTCGCCGAGATGCGGGCCAAGCTGCCCAACGGCGACATCATCGGTGACATCCGCGGCCGTGGCGCCATGATCGCGATCGAGCTGGTGAAGTCCGGCACGAAGGACCCCGACGCCGCCTCCGCCGCGTCGCTGGCCAAGGCGTGCCACGCCGAGGGGCTGCTGGTGCTGACCTGCGGCACCTACGGCAACGTGCTCCGTTTCCTGCCGCCGCTCGTCATCGGCGAGGACCTGCTGAACGAGGGCCTCGACATCATCGAGCGGGCGTTCGCGCAGCTCTGAATCCGTGCGAAACACCCGGCCGCCGCGCGCCGTTCCCGGCGGCGATGACCCGGGCGGGTGCGAGGGCGTGTGAAGAAGGTGTGCGGGGGCGATGGCGAGATACCGTTGTCGCTTCCGGTGCATCCTTCCTCTGACGTACGGTTTTCCCAGATGAGAGAAACACCCCGCCCGCAGGGGACTGCGGGCGAAGCCGGGCCGGGGCTCCCCCAGCGCCGTACCGGCCGTGCCCTTGCGCACACCACCGGAGCCTCGTGCTCCGGGACTCCTCACCGATCGGATGGCCGCTCGCCCCACACCCCCCGGGGCGCGCGGCAACCCGATCCGACCGGCCACCCCGGAACAATCCCCCCTGTTCCCCGGTGGCCGGTTCTTCTCGTTTCCACGGCCGCGGTGTCGGCGGCCCTTTTCGCCCTGATCACCTGGCAGGTGCTGTCCGGCGGGCCCCTGCTCGGGCCCGACGAGCGCCTCGGCCTGGAGCTGGCGGGGCGTGGCCCGGCAGGCCTGGCGGATCTCTTCGCCGACCTCGGCAACATGCAGGTCGCCGTGCCGGTGCTGGCCTGCGCGGTCCTGGTGGCCTGGTTCCGCCGGGCCCGGCGCGCGGCCCTGTACGCCGTCCTGGCCATGGCGGCCGTACCGGCACTGGTCGTCCCGCTGAAGCTGTGGACGGAGCGTCAGGGGCCGCTGACGGAGGCCACGGGCTACTACCCCTCGGGGCACACCACCACGGCGATGGTGGCGTACGGGGCGGCGGCCCTGCTGCTGGCCCCGTATGTGAGGCGGACATGGGTGACGCTCGTCGCCGCCGTCCTGCTGACGGCGGCGACGAGCGTCGGTCTGGTGCTGCGCGGCTACCACTGGCCGCTGGACGTGGTGGCCGGCTGGTGCCTGAGCGCGGTGCTGCTGCTCACGCTGCGGGCCCTCACGAGGAGTGGTCAGCCGCCGAAGTAGGCGTCGAAGTTCCTGGAGAACTCCCAGTTTTTGAACCGGTCCCAGTTGATGGACCAGGTCATCAGCCCCGGTTGTCAAGACCTCTGGCGGCGCATCAACCCCCGTCACGGCGGGCGCGGGCGGCGGGCGACCGTGCTGCCCGGGCGCGGCACGACGATCCAGGCACCCCGGCCGACCCCGCGGATGCCCGTCCCGAACCACCGGGCAGCCGTCCCCCGGGGTGGGAAATGCCGGCGTCTACCGGATCATGACGCGGGTTCGGCCACCCGTCGGCGGTGACCTGGGTCACCCCGGTTCAGCTGTCGAAGCCGAGACCCATCCGGTCCATGGTCCGCAGCCACAGATTGCGGTGTCCCCCATGGCTGTCGGCCCGGGCGAGCGACCTCTTGGTGAGCTCGATCCCTGCCCAGGCGAAGGGCTCGGGCGGGAAGGGCATCGGCTTGGAGCGGACCATGTCGAGCGCGGTGCGCTCCGTCTCCTCGCCCGCGAGGAGATCGAGCATCACGTCGGCACCGAAACGCGTGGCACCGACCCCCAGGCCGGTGTATCCGGCGGCATAGGCGACGCGGCCCCCGTGGGCCGTGCCGAAGAACGCGGAGAAACGCGAGCAGGTGTCGATCGCACCGCCCCAGGCGTGGCTGAAGCGCACGCCTGAGAGCTGTGGAAAGCACTCGAAGAACTGCCAGGCGAGCTTCAGGAACGTCTCCGGACGCTGGTCCTTCGGCGCGACGGCCTTGACCATGCTGCGGATCGTCAGGTTCTCGTGCGCGATGACATCGTGCTCGCGGACCAGGGCGAGCGCGGTCTTGTGGGCGTGGTCGAGGCGCTGA